>NZ_JBSFMT010000004.1:0-278159 GCF_053599695.1 Streptomyces sp. NPDC000878
TGGAGTCATTTCTCACCTACAAAATCAGGTCCCCCAGGCGCCGGGTGGAGTCAGAACTGACCTACAAGTGGAGTCCACCGTCACCTACGAAGCCAGTGGCAGGCCTTACAACGGCTGACACAATGAGGTGGGTTGGCGCTGATGGCCGTGTCCGGGGCGGGAGTTGAGCGTTCGGCTGGACGTGGGGACATCGCCGTGGATCGTGTCGGATGAGCTGTGGGACCGTCTGGAGCCGTTGCTGCCGCAGCGTGAGCGCAGGTTCCGGTATCCGGGGCGCAAGGCGTTGCCCGACCGGGAGGTGCTGTGCGGGATCTTGTACGTGCTGCACACCGGAATCCAGTGGGAGTACCTGCCCCAGGAGTTGGGGTTCGGGTCGGGCATGACGTGCTGGCGCCGTCCGCGGGACTGGAACGAGGCAGGGGTCTGGCAGCGGCTGCACGAGGTCCTGCTTGCTGAGTTGAACGCGGCCTCGCGGCTGGACTGGTCCCGCTGCGTGGTCGACTCCTCCCACGTCAGGGCGTTAAAAGGGGCAGCACACGGGCCCGTCGCCGGTCGACCGGGGCCGGGCCGGCTCGAAACACCACCTGATCACCGACGGCCACGGGACCCCGCTCGCCGTCCTGCTGACCGGCGGCAACCGCAACGACGTCACCCAGCTGATCCCGCTGCTCGACGCGATCCCGCCCGTCCGCGGCCGAGTTGGCCGGCCCCGCCGCAAGCCTGACTCGCTCTTCGCCGACCGGGGCTACGACCACGACATCTACCGCGGCCAGGTCCGCGATCGCGGCATCGTGCCCGCCATCGCCAGACGCGGCACCCGGCACAGCACTGGGCTGGGTACTTACCGGTGGGTGGTCGAGCGCACCTTCGCCTGGCTGCACGGCTTCCGCCGCTTGCGCATCCGCTGGGAACGAAGAGCCGACATCCACGAAGCGTTCCTCAAACTCGCCTGCTGCCTCATCACCCACCGACAACTCAGCTCATTGTGTTAGCCGTTGTTACTCTCAGTGGGCGGTTCGTGATTATATGCGCCGTTCTGGTGTCGCCTGATGGTGTGGACGGAGGCGGAACGTGCCTGTCCGATGCTGGTGGCCTGCTGGGATCGGTGGGGTGAGTGAACGCAAGCCGTACCAGAGCGACTTGACGGACGAGCAATGGGCGTTGATCGAGCCGGTGCTCACGGCCTGGAAGAACCAGCACCGTTCCGTCAGCGGCCACCGGGGCCGCTACTCGATGCGGGAGATCGTGAACTCGATCCTCTACCAGTCCCGGACCGGCTGTCAGTGGGCTCTCCTGCCGAACGACCTGCCGCCGAAGAGTGCGACGTACTACTACTTCGCCGCCTGGCGGGACGACGGCACCGACCAGCAGATCCATGAACTTCTGCGCTGCCAGGTGCGGGAGAGGAACCGGCGATTAGAGGACCCGACCCTGGTGATCCTGGACACCCAGAGTGTCCGGGCGGCCACCGGGGTCCCCGCGGTCACGACGGGCAAAGACGCCGCGAAACGAGTGCCGGGCCGCAAGCGGGGCCTGGCCGTGGACGTCCTCGGCCTGGTCATCGCCGTCACCGTGCTGGCCGCGAGTGTCCACGACAACGCCGCCGGCATCGCGCTGCTCGACCAGGTCGCCGTCGCGGCCGGCGGCTCGGTCAGCAAGGCCCTGGTCGACCAGGGCTTCAAAAACCAGGTCGTCACGCACGGGGCCGCCCTCGGCATCACGGGGCCGCCCTCGGCATCGACGTCGAGATCGTCCAGCGGAACCCTGAGGAGCGGGGATTCGTTCCGCAGCCCAAACGGTGGCGGGTGGAGCAGACGTTCGGGATCTTGATACTGCACCGGCGCCTGGTCCGCGACTACGAACACCGCCCGGCCTCCTCCACCTCACGCGCCTACTGGGCCATGACCCACGTAATAGCCCGTCGGCTCACCGACACGAACACGCTCACCTGGCGCGATCCGCGGGTGATCAGCGCGTGAACCTGAACCCTCTCCTCCAGGCACTCGACCTTCAGGAAGACGCCGCCCGGGCCCTGGCCGACGATCTCCGCACCCAGATCGACGCCCTGCAGACCCAACTCCGTGAGGCCGAACTACGTCTGGAACACCTCGCCATCACCCGCACGACCATCACCGGCCTCGCCGACCGAATCCCGGCCCAGACGGTCGCCCCAGCAGGAAGTCTGGAGCTGCCCGAGCACCCGGACTACCCGCGCATCCTCGCCGTCTTCAACGACACCACCGGTCCGCTGAGGGCCCGAGACATCTGCCAGGCCCTCGACTTCGAGCTGCTGCCGAAACACGTCGAACGCACCCGCGCCAAGATGAAACGCCTGGTCACACTAGGAATCCTCACCGAGGCCGAGCCCGGCACCTTCAGCAAGAAGCAGTAACCAAGTCCGGAACGGACATCAACTCACGAACCGCCCACTGACAACACCCCCGGAACAGGCAACTTGTACGGTGGAGCCATGACCACGCGCTATCCTGCGGCCAATTTGGCAATGACTACGCAAAGCCGCCGCTAAGCAGCAGGTCAGGAAGTGTCCGTCCCGCCAACGCGGGGGTGTTCCGCAGAGGCAGCACATGACGCGGCCGTCGGTGAGGTCCGTCCCGCCAACGCGGAGGTGTTCCGTGGCCCGAGGCTCTCGCCATGCTCGTTGCGCAGTCCGCCCCGCCGACGCGGGGGTGATCTGTCCTCTACCACCAACCGCCGACGCGGGGGTGTTCCGGCGCCGACCTCGGTCTGCGCGGCCATCAACTCGTCCGTCCCGCCAACGCGGGAGTGATCCGGGGGTGTCGCGCTGCTGGTACCACTCCTGTTGGTCCGTCCCGCCAAGGCGCGGGTGATCCGGCTCGTAGCTCAGTTGGCTGGAGCGCTCTCCTGTCCGTCCCGCCGACGCGGGGTGTTTCGCCGTCGGCATCCGGAGAGCTGAATGCCGACAGGTCCGTCCTGCCAACGCGGGGGTGTTCCGTGGCCCGCCTCCGTCGGCCGAAAGGGCCGCTGGGTGACGTATGACCCGGCCGACATCGACCAGTGGCTCGCCGACCACATCGAGCGCCAGGCCGTCACCCTCAAACCCGCCCGTCTGTACACCGCCCACGAGCTGGAGGAGGCGGGCATCGGCATCACGGCCGGGACCATCCGCGCCGACCGCCGCTGGCCCGCCCCCGACAACACCGCCGATGGCATGAACCGTTGGTTCGGCTCCACTGAGCGCTCACTGCCTTCCCCGGTCCGGGTTCGGCGCTCGAGCCTTTAATCAGCGGTCTGCCAATGCCTTCGATCCCGGTGACACCACTTTTTCGATCATCGTCGACGAGGGGGCGAAGTCATGCCGGGGCCGAAGGCCGGGAGCCTCATCGCGAGGCCACGAAGAAGGTAACGGGGGCGAACACACAGGTCCGAGTCCCGTGGACAGAGGTAAGCCAGGTTCCAAGATGCACGTCTTGTCGGACGCGAACGGACTGCCCCTACGCGTCGGCCTCTCCGCCGCCAACACCCACGACAGTCACGGGCTGAAGCCGATGGTGGCCCATCTCCACGTAGGACACGAATCCCACAGCGCCGATTCCAAGCCTCAGCGGTTGCACGCAGACAAAGCCTACGACCTTCCTGACCTGCGGCGATGACTGCACGACAAGCGGATCGGCGTGCGTATTGCCCGCAAAGGCATCGAGTCGAGCGAACGGTTGGGCCGTCGCAGGTGGGTGATCGAGCGCACGATGTCGTGGCTGTCCGGCTACCGCAGACTCAGCCCCCGCTACGAGCGCCATCCCCGCAACTACCTGGCCTTTCTCGGACTCGCCGCAGCCCTCTGCCGCCACAAGCGACTCCTCAAACTGACCATGTAGGACACGGTCTTAGCGCGGCGACCCTGTCCGGCGCCTTCCGCAGCCAGCCCCTGATCCCCGTCGTTTCAGCTCCGGAACGGCTGCTTGACCCACCCCTGGTCCCAGTTCGAGACCTGGTGGGTGCTGCCGCGCAGCTCCTGGAAGTACCACTGTCCGTCGTGCTTCACGAACAAGTCCCGGTAGTCGACATTGAGGATCACCGCGTCCTTCTCCCTGGAGCCGTCGCCCTGCACGATGGTGCAGAGGCACAGCAGGCGGAAGTGTCCCGTGGCTGTCTGCCCGTCCTCGGCGAGCTCGACCTGCGGGTTGATGACGTAGTGGAGCGCCCAGGGGATGTGCTCGGAGAGCTTGGCGAAGTGGGCCTCGATCTGCTCCCGGCCGTCGTTGCTGCCGCCCTCGCCGTCGACGATCCAGCGGCCGTCCGGCCGGAAAAGGCCAGCGATGCCCTTCGCGTCGTAGCCGTCGTCGCAGTACTGCGCGTACCGGAACTTGAGCTGCTCGATGGCGCGCACGTCCTCGATCCGCTCCAGGCGGCGGGCCAGCCCCTCCAGGCTGCGGGGGGATTCGGCATCGTGCGGCATGTGGCTCTCCGTTTCTCGCTTCACATTCGTGCTTCGGAATCCGGGAAGGCGTCGCGTCCTCGGCTTCGGTCGCCAACATAGACCTTCACGTCAACGTGAAGGTCAATCACCGCCCCGGGCTACTGGAGCTTGACATTAACGCCAATGCCAAGGTTTACCTTCGAGGCATCCGGCGCGGGGCCCCCATCAGGGCCCGCCGGTCGAACCCGTTCCCCTCCCATACCGGAAACAGCGAATCAGCGCACATGGCCACCACTCGCACCTCCAGCCCACCCCCGCGGCTCTCGCTCCTCGACCTCGCCCCCGTCCGCCGGGGCCACACCGTAGGCGACGCCCTGCGGCGCACCGTCGCGCTCGCCGCCCACGCCGAACGCCTGGGCTTTCACCGCTACCGGCTCGCCGAGCACCACAACATGACGCCGTCGCCGAGCAGATCGGCACCCTCGATGCGATGCACCCCGGCCGCTTCGACCTCGGCCTGGGCCGCGCCCCCGGCGGCGACGCCTGGACCACCAGCGCGATCCGCCGCCGCTCTGACGGCCGGGACTTCGCCGCGCAACTGGCCGAACTCCTCTCCTACCGGCATGGCACCGACCGGCAGGTGCGCGCCGGACCGGGTGAGGGTGCCCGCGTCCCGATCCACCTGCTGGGCTCCGGCGTCCGCAGTGCCGCGCTCGCCGCGCACCTGGGCCTGCCCTGCACCTTTGCCGCGCACTTCGCGCCGGCCCGCCTCGATGAGGCGATGGACCTGAAATCTGGGGCGGGGCCCATCTTTTACAGGCGCGACATCTCAGGCCGGCGCCTGACAGGTGTGCGTTGATGAGGGCGGCTGCGAGCAAGGGGCCAGCCTCGGCCCACCAGAACGCAGTGCCGACGGTGCCGCCGACCTGTCGGGCAACGTCAACCGTGGCGGAGGCCACGTCCATATTGGCTGGCCGGACAGCGTGGTACCCATCTTGTGGCTGCGCCGATGACAAGCGGGAGCAGGTCGGGCAGGACGTGAGTGACCTATCCGCTACCGGTGTCGGACAGGGCCAAGAACGTGAGCCACTGGTCAGCCCTGCTGATGGGTGGCAGCAGGGTCGCTGATGGACTGCGCGTCTTCTGTGGCGGCCCAGGCGGCGAGGAGCTGGAGGGCGTCGTGATCGGGTGTGCCGGGGGCGGCGGTGTATGCGGTCAAGGTCAGACCGGGCTGCGCGGGCAAGTCCATGGCGTCGAAGTCCAGGGTGACGACGCCGACGGAGGGGTGGCGGAAGGACTTGCGACCGGTGTGGTGCAGGCGCACGTTGTGCTTGGCCCAGGCGGTGCGGAATTCCTCGCTGCGGGTGACGAGTTCGCCGATGAGTCCGGTCAGATCGGTGTCGTGCGGGGCGCGGCCGGCTTCGGTGCGCAGCAGGGAGACGGTGGTGTTCAGGGACTCGTCCCAGTCGGGGAAGAAGTCGCGGCCGCGTGGGTCGAGGAACTGGAACCGGGCGATGTTGGCCGTCTCGGTCGCGCGGTCGGGAAACAGGGGTGCGTAGAGGGCGCGGCCGAGACGGTTGGTGGCGAGGATGTCCAGACGGCCGTTGCGGATGAACGCCGGGGAGTCGCTCATGGATTCCAGAACACGCCGGACGCTGTCCGGTAGCGGTCCGCTGGTGCGTTTGGCGCGGCGGACGGGGCGCTTGGCGGAGGCGCGGGCCAGGTCATAGAGGTGGGTACGTTCGGCGTCATCGAGCTGGAGGGCGTTCGCCACGGCGGTGAGGACCTCCTCCGAGGCGCCGGCGAGGCGACCGCGCTCGAGGCGGACGTAGTAGTCGATGCTGACGCCGGCAAGCAGGGCGACTTCTTCACGGCGCAGGCCCGGCACCCGCCGGTTGCCGCCGTAGGCGGGCAGTCCGGCCTGCTGGGGGGTGATCTTGGCGCGGCGGGAGGCCAGAAACTCGCGGATGTCGCTCTCGGTACTCACGCATTCCAGGCTAGGTCGGACGGCGCGCATGTGAGGGGTCCTGTCAGTACCTGTATTGGCAGGCCCTTCCCGACTCCTTTGACCTGCGGTTTCCTCGATATCGGCGGCGGTTGAACCCCCCGCAACAGGCCGGGACACGGGGCTGTGACGGCTGTCGGAAGACGGCCCCCGCTCCACAGTGGTATCGGCCGGTCCACCCCGTTTTGATCAAGGAGTCACCCTCATGCCGAAGCAGTCCGCACCCCAGGAGCTGGCCGGAATCGCGCCCAAGCTCGTCGAGGTCACCAACGAGGTCCTGTTCGGTGACGTCTGGGAGCGCCCCGGGCTGTCCCCACGGGACCGAAGCCTGGTCACCGTAAGCGTGCTGGCCGCGCTGTACCGCGGCGAGCAGCTCGGCTACCACCTGAGCGTGGCCCTGGACAACGGCCTGAGCGTCGAGGAGCTGTCCGAGGCGATCACGCACCTGGCCTTCTACGCGGGCTGGCCCAACGCCATGACCGCGATCACCAGGCTCAAGAAGATCGCCGACGAGCGCGGCGTCTGAGAAGCACTGCTGCCGCCCCGACACCGCTTCCGCCCACCAAATTCGACCAAGGACTCCAGCCGTGGAACACGTCACTGACACCCCCACCCTCAGGGCCCCCGCCGAGCGCTTCACCGGCGACGTCCACCTCAACATGATCGAGGTTCCCGCCGAGCCGACCCGTCTGGCCGCCGCACTGGTGCGCTTCACCCCCGGCGCCCGCACCAACTGGCACTCCCACGCCCTGGGCCAGGTCCTGCACATCACCGACGGCGTGGGCCTGGTCGGCACCCGCGACGGCAAAGTCGTCCGCATCAGCGCAGGCGAAACCGTCAAGTGCCCGGCCGGCGAGGAGCACTGGCACGGCGCCACCGACACCAACCTCATGGCCCACATCGCCATGGTCGTCGGCGACGGCAACGGCGACGGCACCACCTGGCTGGAGCCGGTCACCGACGAGCAGTACGCCGCCGCCCACGCCGCCACCGGCCGCTGACGGCGGGAACTCGCCAGAGCAACACCCCCTCCCGCCGTCCCGTGCCGCCGGGACGCTAGACCCCACGATGATCAGAAAGAGCGATGTCCCATGCGGGCAGCATTCATGTACGAGGCCGGCGACGTCCGTGTCCAGGACGCCCCCGAGGCCACCATCCAGCAGCCCACGGACGCCATCGTGCGGATCGTCCGCTCCTGCGTGTGCGGCAGCGACCTGCACCCCTACCACTCACTGACCTCCGCCGACGGGCCCGTCCCCATGGGGCACGAGTTCCTCGGCATCGTCGAGGAAACGGGATCCGAGGTCAGCGGGCTGCGCCGCGGCGATCTGGTCGTCTCCCCCTTCGCCTACGCCGACAACACCTGCGAGTTCTGCCGCCAGGGCCTGCACACCTCCTGCCCCCACGGCGGGTTCTACGCCGTCGGCGGCATCGGCGGCGCCCAGGCCGAGGCCATCCGCGTCCCACAGGCCGAAGGCACCCTGTTCAAGCTGCCGAAGGACGTCGACGAAAAGCTGCTCCCCTCCCTGCTCACCCTGGCCGACGTGTACGGCACCGGCTACCACGCGGCCAAGCAGGCCCGCGTGCGGCCCGGCGACTCCGTCACCGTCATCGGCGACGGAGCCGTCGGCCTGCTCGCCGTGCTGTCCGCCAAGCGGCTGGGCGCCGAACGCGTCATCCTCATGGGCCGGCACAAGACGCGCACCGACCTCGGCCTCGCGTTCGGCGCCACCGACGTCATCGCCGAACGTGGCGACGAAGGCATCGCCAAGGTCCGCGAGCTGACCGGCGGCCACGGCACCCGCGCCGTCCTGGAGGCAGTCGGCCACCGGCCCGCCTACGACATGGCCATCGGCGCCGTGCGCCCCGGCGGCGTGATCAGCCGTGTCGGTGTGCCCCAGTACGAGGACGCGCCCGTCGGCTTCACCAGCCTCTTCGGCCCCAACGTCACGCTCACTGGTGGCCCCGCCCCCGTGCGTGCCTACATCGACGAACTCCTGCCTGCCGTCCTGGCCGGCAGCGTCGATCCCGGCCGTGTCCTCGACCGCACCCTGTCGCTGGAGCAGGTGCCGGACGCCTGCCGGGCTATGGACCAGCGCGAAGCCCTCAAGGTCCTCATCACCCCCTGACCAGGGGAATGGCAAGTGGCGGCGCTGGACGCTCACAGGCATGTCCGGCGCCTTCATCCGGCGAGGAGGGCCGCGGACTCCCGTCAACCGGTGGTCACTTGGCCGGTCGGCGAGGAGTCGTGAGGGGGACCGTCACAGCTTGGCGACGTCGGTTCGCCGGTTGTCCGGCTTGAACGGCATCGCGGTGACCGTCGCCCGGATCTCCCGCTGTGGGGTGCCCGGACGACCCCAGAGGACGACGACCTCCGTGCCGGGTGTCGCGTGCTCAGGGGCGATCACGCAGAGCGAGATCATCGCCCGCAGGGTCGGGCTCACAGTTCGGCCCGTGGCCACGCCCACCGGGTTGCCCGACACCAGCACCTGGTCGAAGTGGGGACCGCGCGAGCGAGGGATCTCCATCTGGTCGGGCAGTTCGGCGTCGTTCAGGAGCGAGGTGACGACGCCGGTGACATCCTGTTCGTTCCACCGCAGGCCGACCAACTGGCGTGGGGGGACACCGCTTTCGGCGTCCTTGGCGAGGGCGTCCCGGCCGATGAAGTCTCGGTCGGGGACGCCCTTGCGGAACCCCCAGCCCAGTTCGCCCGGCTTGCGGAAGTAGTCGGTCACCCCGCCCACCGGGACGAAACTGCCCATGGGCGCGCCCTTGCGGAACTGCCTCGGCGCACCCGGCGTGAGGATCGACGCCGGCAGATAGTCGAGCCCGTTGGTCGCGATACCCGCCTCTATGTGCTGAACGGGCTGGGCCCGGAAGCCGAGTTGACGGATGCCGACGTCCTGCCCGCTCGCCACGGCTGCCGCCCAGATCTCGTTGGCGTGTTCGGTCGGCCCGTGCAGCTCGTAGCCGAGCTCACCCGAGATGCCGGTGCGCAGGACCCGTACCGGGACCCCACCGACCGTCGACATCCTGCTGCGGCTGAAGCCGATGTCGCGCAGATCGTCCCCGGTCAGCTTCTCCAGCGCGGCCAGGGACGCCGGCCCCTGAACACCGAAGATGAACACCTCGGGGCTGATGTCGGTCGCTGCCGCGTCCCATCCGCCCTGACCCAGTTGCCACAGCAGCCAGTCGCAGCTGCCCGCGGTGTAGACGAACTCCTCAGGGCCGAGCCGGCACAGCACGCCCTCGGACGCGATCCAGCCGCTCTCGTCGAGCTGCACATGGTGCTTGATCTGCCCGGTCTCGAAACGCGAGAGATCCCGCATCCCGAGCCTGCCGAGAAACTCGAGCGCCTGCGGGCCGTGCACCTTCACCTTGTGCAGCGAGGTCCAGTCGCCGATGTAGCACGACCCGACGTGGGCGGCGCTCTCCTCCACCCAGTCCGAGTACTCCTCGGGGAGCAGGATCTGCGCGAAGCGGCCGAACGTGCCCCGCGTGTTGCCCTCGTCCTGGGCAGCTGCGGCCGGGCTGAACATCGCCGGCCGCTCGGTGATGAACGGCGCCTCGTTCTGTCGGAGGACCGCTTCGTAGGTACTGCGCTGCTGTGCGACCAAATCCATTTCGTACTCCCACTCTGCGACGCGAGCAACTCGTAGCCATCCCGTTGACCACGGACACGCTTCGCGGGCGCCGCAACACCGATGACACGAAGCGTCGACGACACTGTCGGTACGAGCCTGTTCCCGTCAGTACCGCGGAGGCATGGCGACGGATTCTCGTGTCGCCCTTCTACTGTTCGTCGGCGAAGCGAACTAGATCGATTCAGTGGACGTTAACAGATGGTACCGACCGCAGCGAGAGGCGTGCTGCACCGCTGTTGGTGCGCACTACGCAAGCAAAGAAGAACTTCCCGTGCGGCTCCGCTGCCGGACCAGAACGTAGACGATCAGACGTGACTACGGATCGTCTGAGCAGCGCAGCGAGACCGTCGAATGTGGCCTGGAGCCGATGGGTTGGCTGTCGGAGAACCAGCCAGAACCTCTTGGCCTTCTGGCCGACAGACGTGGCACCAATCCCTCTTCGGGCGATTCAGTACGACTGTCCATCGTGCGGGTATGGGAACGCTCCGCACCCCGAGCCGAGTTAGCAGTGACAGGCCCGGTCCCAATGACGCGGTGTTCGCCGCCGCGGCCGGCTCGGCGCCGAGCAGCCGTACGGCGACGGTTTCGCCGAGCAAGTGTCAGCGGATGTCAACAGCCGATCGTGGGAATCGGGTTCTCCGCGAACCACTGGGCGAGGAAGTCCAGGAAGACGCTGATCTTGCGCTGGGTGCCCGGACCGGGGCCGTGGATCGCGTAGAGGGGCCGGTCGGGCGCCGCCAGTTCGGGTAGCTGGACCTGCAGCGCCCCGGAGACGAGATCGTCGTAGGCGGACCGCTGCGGCAGCAGGGCGATGCCGCGACCGTGCACGGCCGCTTTCTGCAGGGCGATGTACGAGTTGGACGAGAAGGCCACGTTGCGGATCTTGTGCAGCGTGGAGGTGTGACCGTGCCCGATGCGCCAGACGGGGTCGTTGACGTGCACCAGGCAGTCGTGGGTGGCCAGGTCGTCGGGGCGCGTCAGGGGGCCGCGTTCGTCGATGTACGTCTTCGACGCGCACAGGACGAAGGGGAGCGAGGCGATCTTCTTCAGCCGAACGTTGGAGTCCCTAAGGTCCCGGGTGTGGAACGCCAGGTCGAAACCACCGTCCAGGAAGTCGTACGTCCGGTCGGACACGCCTCCCAGCTCGAACCGGATCTGGATCTTCGGATACGCGGCGGAGAACGCGGCGATGGCGTCCCCGAGGTCCAGGCTCCCGATCCACTTGGGACAGATGATGCTGAGCATGCCCTCCGCCCTGTCGTGCAGATGCGCGATGTTGGAATCCTCCGCTTCGATCTCCTTGAGCACGCGCGAGGAGAACTCGGCATACCGCAGGCCCGGTTCCGTGAGGCTCACCGAGCGGGCCGTGCGGTTGACAAGACGCACGCCGATTCGCCGCTCCAATTCCTGGACATGACGTGAGACGAGTGATCCCGACGACCCCAGCACCTTGGCCGCGCCGCTGAAACTGCCGATGTCGGCGACGATGACGAAACTGCGCATGAGCAGCAGACGGTCCATGGGGTTCCTCCGGTCGTCCACGGCTCCGGTGTCCCTCCGGGCCGCGTCGAACATAGGGCGGTGCAACTGGGCAGAGCCACCTTTCAGTGACGAACCTGGAAGGCGGGCGGTGGCGAAGCGGAAGATCATCCGGGTCAAGTCGATCGACACACTTAGCGTTACTAGATCGATCTAGTAACGCTAACAGAAACCACCCACGACCGCGAGACCTGGGAACAGATAACTCGATTCGGCACAGTGCGGGCCTGCAGACCTCGGCTGAACGTCCGCCTCACGGGGCGGGGTGCGGGTTACCGCACCGCACCAGAGTTTGAGGGCAAGGCCAGAGGCTGTTCGTCGACCACGAGGCGAATGGCGCCCGCGTTGCACCCGCACGCACCCGCCAGAACTCGTTGCCCCAGCAGTAGCGGGCGAGGATATCCAGGTGGACCAGCTTTCGCCTCTGAGCATCGGCGTTCAGCAGCGGGTGGGCGGCCGAGTCGGCGAAGCCCCGCGAGGGCGAGATGGCCATGTCCTCCAGGTCCTTGACCTCGGCGGCGGCGTCCATGCGGGCCATCACCGTGTCGATGTCCTCAAGGTCTCGCAGGGCCGGGTCGAGGACGCCCAGACACACGTCCCGGTCCTCGGGCAGGGCCTTGATCAGCTCGAGCTCGGCGCCGGTGCCCTTGTCGTACGGCAGGATCCACCGGTCCGCCGGGATCTCGCCGTACAGGCGCTCGGCCCTGGCTCGGTCCACCGCCGCGGGGACCTCCCAACCGGGGCAGATGCCCACCCGCAGGCCCTCAGGGCGTGAGCCTGGCCGTACGGCCAGGGCCTCCACAGCCAGCGCGTCCTCGAAGGACAGTGCGCCGGGGGCGGCCGGGTCGGCTCGACCGGTGAACCCGCCTGGATGATCCCGTCCTGCAGGGTCAGAGCGTCCATTGTGTTGCTCCGTCCGCAGGCTCGTCAGTGCTTCTTCGTCGCGAACGGACGCGCCATGACCGTTCCGCGCACGCGCGTCTGGGCGTGGCGCTCGACGGCCGGGTTCGGCGAGCCGCCGTTCGGCTCGCCCCAGACGATCTCCACCTGGTCGCCGGCAGCGGCCGCCGGGTCGATCGTGCCGATCGAGATCCAGCCGCGTACGTTCGCGGAGTACGAGGTGAGCATCGCCGCTCCGACGAGCTCGCCGTCCTTCTCCACCCGGTCGAACTGGCAGGCGGTGTAGAACGCCGCCGGCATCTCCATGTACTTGAAGCGCTGGTCGCCCTTCTCGTACATGCTCGCGAAGATCTTCGCGACGTCGTCGCGGTCCCAGAGCACCCAGGCCTTGCGGCGGTGCGGCTGGTCCTTGATCGCCTCAAGTCCCGTGCGTCCGACGAAGTCGTGGTCGAACTTGATGACGTGGCCGTAGCCGAGGTCCCACGGGGTCGTGTAGTAGTCCTCGATCCGGTCTGCGACGTAACTGCCGCCGAGCGCGAGGTTGCCCTCGAACGAGCGCGCCGAGTGCCACTGGCGGAACGCCTTCATGTCCTCGCCGGAGTAGGTCGCCGGCAGGGTGTTGGCGATCCAGCCCGACTCGGTGGCGACCGACGCGTAGGCGCGGGCACCGACCTGGCGCAGTCCGTACTCGGCACCGGCCTCCACGATGATGTCGCGCACCGACTCGATGTCCGCGTACGGCCCGGTGAACTCGTAGCCCGGGAAGCCGGACATGCGGTGGTTGAGCGCGGTGACCTCGTGCGGGCCGACGTTGAAGCGGCCCATGGTGAAGAACGGGATGTCGGGCATCGGGCCGCCGTTGACCTTCTCGAAGATCGCCGCGGCGTGCGGGCCCTGCAACTGGAGCCGGAACAGGTCCCGGCCCTTCGGGTTGTTCACGGTGCGCTCGTCCCGGCGGACGGTGACATCCCAGTCACCGGTGTCCGCGTTGAACTGGACCCAGTTGAGGGCCGGGGGACGGCCGACGATGCGGACGTGGTGGTCACCGACGCAGAACAGGATGCAGTCGCCGATCATGTAGCCGTCGGGACGGACCGTGATGAGCTGCTTGGCGCTGCCGGGGCCGAAGCCCTTGAAACTGTTCGCCCCGAGGTGCTCCAGCAGCTTGTACGTGTCGGGCCCCTGCACGACGAGGTCCGTCATGTGGTGCGACAGATCCATCAGTGCCGCGCTGTTGCGCCACGCCTCCTGCTCGTCACGCCAGTTGGTGAACTCGGCCTTGATCGGGAACGGGTACGCCCCGGAGCGCCCCTGCCGAAGCAGGGCGAGCGCCCCTCCAGCCTTGTTGATCTCTTCTTCGAGACTCGGCATGGGATTCCTCTCGGTCACCGGCGCACAGCCTCGTCGCCGCGCCCCGGGAGCGCATAACAGACACCTTCAAAGTTTTAAGATGTCTGAAACAATCTTCTCGGGCAGATACTGGTGTCCCGCACGAACGGAGGGTGCCGATGTCTTCGGCGAAGGACACGACGGGTCCCGCATGGCAGGACGGGCTGCCCCACGTGCTGTGGCGGACGCAGCAGGCCGTGCACGGCCGGCTTCAGGGCGCGCTCGACGGACTCGACGTCACGGTGACCCAGCTCGGTCTCGCCGTTCACCTCGACGAACTCGGCCTGATGTCGGCCTCGGACCTGTCACGGCTCTTTCACATCACGCCGCAGAGCGTGACGACGGCGCTCTCGCAGCTCGAACGCCTCGGGTGGGTCCGCCGGTTGCCGCATCCCGTGCACAAGCGCGTCGTCCTCCACGAACTCACCGAATCAGGCCTCGCCGGCGTCGCGGACGGCCGGGCACGCATCGCCGCCATCGACGCCACCCTCGCCGAGATCCTGGGTGACGGGGGGAAGGACGAGATGATCGGACAGCTCCGGAAGCTGCTCGTCGCGCTGGACGGGGAGGACCCCGCGTACGCGGGGATGTGGCCGGTTATCCGCACCACAACGTGAGCGACGGCCACGGACCGCGCTTCGGCGCGGGTCCCGGCCGTGCCGCCGAGACGAGGCGATGCCGATCCATCGGCGGTCCGTCGACGTCATCAAGTGCACCCATGCCAAACCGGAACGGCTCGTCAGCCGTGGCATCCTCCCCGAACCCGACCCCGGGCTCTTCATACGCGAACGTCGTGTGCGGCGCGGCTGTCCTCCGCAAAGGCGGCGCCGGCTCCCACTCACGGCAGAATCCCGGCGACACAGGCAGCGACAGACCTGTCGACGACGCACAGGCGTGCGACTACATGCCCCTGACAGCGCCGCCCTGTCGGTCCGCCCACTTTTCACGGGCTTGTGGCGATCACGCCGACGCGCGCACCACGATCCGGCCGGACGCCGGCGCCAGCGCCCCGGTGTCGATGCCCAGGGCGTTGCGGGCGGCGATGCGGCCGAGGACTTCGGCGTCGATGTGGACGGTGGTGAGCGCGGGGGTGGACAGGGAGCCGTACTCGGTCTCGTCAAAGCCGATCACGGCCACGTCCTCGGGGACCCGGCGCCCGAGGTCGCGCAGGGCCGTGAGGCTGCGCAGCGCGATGTCGTCGTCGAAGGCGGCCAGGGCGGTGATGTCGGCGTGGGCTGCCAGGAACGTCTCGACGGCGGCCGCGCCGGCCTCCCTGGGCCCCGGCACGACGAAGCGCTCCAGGGGCGGAAGGTCCAGGCGCCGGGCGGCCTCCTGGGCGAAGCCGAGCCGGGCCTCGGTGAGCGGGAAGTCGTGGTCGGGCATGGCCATCGCGATCCGGGTGTGTCCCTGTTCGGCGAGGTAGCCGATCTGCATCGCGGCGTTGGCGGCGAAGCCGTTCTCCCAGTCCTGCTCGAGTGGTTCGTGGCCCTGCATGTAGACCTCGCCGAGCCGCAGCACCGCCCGCGGCGCGATGGTGTCCAGGACCTTCTGGGTGGCCTCCGGGATCGAGTGGCCGTGCCGGACCAGAAGGATGTGGTCGTGTTCGGCCAACTCCTCGTCCAGACCCCGGACATAGCTCCGGGAGAAGTTGCCCTCCATGCCCCAGTCGACGTTGAGGACGACGATGCGCGAAGACCCCTCGCGCAGCGCGCGGGCGATGCCGTGCACGACGTATCCCAGTTCATGGGCGGCCTCCTGGACCCGCTCCCGGGTGGCCGCGGAGATCGTCTGCCGTGGGTCGTCGTTCAGCACGAAGCTCACCGTCGCCCGCGACACACCGGACGCCTTGGCCACGTCGCTCAACGTCACCCGGCCCGAACGGCCCATGCCGGCACACTCCCATCCGTCAGCCCTGCACGCTCCACGCCCGCGAGCCGGCATCGCCGAAAGTGGCTGCCAGCTTGTAGAACGTCCAAGCGCGTGGAGTTCACTCTACGCGCTAGATCGTTTCAGCACTCCAGACGAGGATGCGCCTCAAACGGCCCGCGGAATCCCGTACGGCCTGCGAGCCTTCGCGGCACTCACATGGCGTGCGTTTCGCACGCTCCGACGCGACGACAGGACGTTCCTCTCTCTACCAGCATGCCGAGCCTCCGCTCGCGATGGCCAGCAGTCGGCCTGCCTTCAGTTCGGTCTCCTCCCATTCCCGCTCGGGATCCGAGCCCCAGGTGATGCCCGCGCCCGTGCCGAACCTCAGGAGCCCTGCGGCACGGTCGATCCAGAAGGTGCGGATGCCGACCGCCAGTTCACCGCGTCCGCGGTCGGCGTCGACCCAGCCGATTCCGCCGCAGTAGGGGCCGCGGGGTGAGGTCTCCAACGCCTCGATGATCCGTAGGGCGCTCTCCTTGGGCGCCCCGGTGACCGATCCCGGCGGGAACGTCGCCGCCAGCAGCTCGGGCCAGCCCAGGCCGGCGCGCAGCCGCCCCGACACCGTGGAGACGAGGTGGACGAGCCCCGGATGCTTCTCCACGGCGCACAGGTCGGGCACGGTCACGGAACCGGGAACGCAGACGCGGCCGAGGTCGTTGCGGACCAGGTCGACGATCATCACGTTCTCCGCGTGGTCCTTCTCCAGCAGGTCCGCCTCGGTGCGGCCGGTTCCCTTGATGGGGCCCGATGTCACGTCCCTGCCGTCGCGCCGCAGGAAGAGTTCCGGCGAGGCGGTGGCCACCTCCACCCCGTGCCGTGGGAGGCGGATAACGCCTGCGTACGGCGCCGGGTTGTGCCGTGCCAGCAGCCCGCCGAGCGCCATGACGTCGGCTTCCGGCGCGACGGGAGCGGACAGTACCCGGCAGAGGTTGGCCTGGTAGACCTCGCCGGCGGCGATGTGCTCGCGGATGCGTGTCACTCCGTTCGTGTAAGCGGTGCGGTCGAGCGAGGTCGTCCACTCGTCGGTTCGCGGGCCGCGCCATGGCGTCGTAGGGACGCGGCGGTCCTCGATCCGTCGTACGTCGCGGAAGCGGGCGCATGTCAGGTGTCCCTCGAAGTCGGCTGCCACGGCCCAGAAGCCCTCGGAGTCCAGCGCCGAGGGGGCGCTGGTGACGTCGGCGAGGCCGGTGGCGAGGTGTCCGCCGAGCAGCGCCGTGGGCGGGAACTGGTCCATTTCCTACCTCCGTTGGCGCGAGCGGCTCCCCGTCCGTCGGGTCCTCAGGCCGCGACGACCTCGAGTTCGGCACTCCACTGGGCGGCGCGCAGGGTGTTGACCAGCAGCATCGCGATGGTCATGGGGCCCACCCCGCCGGGCACGGGGGTGATACGAGCGGCGATGCCGTCGAGTTCGTCGGAACGGACGTCGCCGGCCAGGCCCGAGGGCGTGCGGTGGATGCCGACGTCGATGACGACGGCCCCCGGCCGGACGTGTTCGGGGCCGATGAGCCCGCAGACTCCGGTGGCGACCACGACGATGTCGGCGGGACGGGTGACCGCCCCGAGGTCGGTGGTGAACTCGTGGGCCACGGACACGGTCGCCCCGCGCCGCAGCAGCAGCTGGGTCAGGGGTTTGCCAACGAGTTCGCCCCAGCCGACCACCGCGACGTTCGCTCCCTTGAGTGGAACGCCCTCGGCGTCGAGCAGTTCGATGACGCCGCTGGGCGTGCAGGGGCGCAGGCCCCGCCCCCCACGGGCGAGGAGGCCGAGGCTGGCGGTGGTGAGGCCGTCGACGTCCTTGGTGACCGGGATGCGGTCGATCAGCGTGGCCGCGTCGAGCTGCCCGGGCAGCGGGAGTTGGAGCAGGATGCCGGACACCCTCGGATCGGCGACCAGTTCGTCGATGACGGCGGCCACGTCGTCCTGGGTCGCATGCTCGGGCAGATGGCGGTGGAAGTCGCACATGCCGGCTTCCTTGATGGCGCGCCGTTTCGCCGCGACGTACACGGCGCCGGCCGGGTCGTCGCCGACGAGGACGGTTGCCAGCCCGGGAGTGCTCCCCGAGCCCGCGGCCGCGGCGACCTCCTCGGCGACCTGTGAGCGGATCCGCCGGGCGATCCCGGTACCGTCGATCCTGGTTGTCATGGTGGCGAACCGCTTTCTTGTGCCTGTCGGTGGGAGTCGAAGAGCCGTCCATGTCTGTCCGGCGGATCCTGTCGGAGACGCGGGGCTCGGCACGCACCTCTGCGCCGATCGGGCTCCACGGATGTCCTCCGGCCTGATCCGCCGGACAGGCCCTGGCCGTCAGGCGAAGACGATGGTGTGGTTGCCGTCGCGGATGACGCGGTCCTCGGCGTGCCACAGCACGGCGCGGGAGAGCACCGCGCGCTCCACGTCGGCACCCCGGCGGGTGAGGTCGGTGGCGGTGTGGGCGTGGGTGACGCGGACGACGTCCTGCTCGATGATCGGGCCCTCGTCGAGGTCCTCGGTGACGTAGTGGGCGGTTGCGCCGACCAGTTTCACGCCGCGCTCCTTGGCCTTGGCGTAGGGGCCGGCGCCGATGAAGGCGGGCAGGAAGGAGTGGTGGATGTTGATGATCGGGACGCCGACGTCCGCGATGAAGTCGCCCGAGATGATCTGCATGTAGCGGGCCAGGACGACGAAGTCGACGTTGCCCTTCAGCAGTCGCAGGTGTTCCGCCTCCGCGGCGGACTTGTCCGCGCCCTGGCACGGGACGTGGAAGAAGGGGATGCCGAAGCCGCGTACCTCCTCCGCCACATCGGGATGGTTGGAGATCACCATGGCGACGGTGACGGGGAGTTGGCCCTGCCGGTGGCGCCAGAGCAGGTCGAGCAGGCAGTGGTCGGACTTCGAGGCGAAGATCGCGACCCGCTTGGGTACAGAGAGGTCGCGGAGTGTGTAGCGCAGCCCGAACCCGTCCACCAGGTGCTTGTCCAGGTCGGCCCGCAGGGCGGGCAGCGCGGCCTGGAGGCTGTCCAGTCCGAAGACGGTGCGCTGGAAGAAGGCGCCGCCCTGCGGGTTGTCGGAGTACTGGTCGAGGGAGACGATGTTCGCTCCGTGGCCGCCGAGGACCGACGTCACGGCGGCGACGATGCCCGTGGCGTCGGCGCCCTGCACGATGAGCGAGGCCTGTGGGGCGGGCGGCCCGCTCCTGGCGGTGTGCGCCGGGGCGTCTTGCGTGAGGGTCATGCCAGGCTCTCCTTGCGGAAGCGGGCGGCCCACTCGGAGGTGGCCTTGAGCCCGCCGAACGTATAGAAGTGGATCTTCAAGTCGCCGTGCCGGGCCGGGTCATGGGCCGCGGCGAGGTCACGCAGGAAGCGGTCAGGGCCTGCGGTGCCCATGAGACTGGTCAGCGAGAACCCGTATTTCTTGACGACGGAGGCGCTGGTACCGACGCCGAACCGGGCGGCGTACGACATGAGCCGGCGCACCCCGGCAGGCCCGGGCACCCCGATCCTGATCGGGAGCCCGATGCCCCGGCGCCGTACCTCTTCCACCCAGGCGAGCACCGGGTCGACGTCGAACCCGAACTGCGTGATGATGCCGCCCTCCAGGGGCTGGGCGGCGAGGGATGTGTGCTTGTCCTGGAGTGCTGACCACAGAGTGGTGCCGTCGATCGTGGGGTGGCCCTCCGGGTAGCCGCTGATGCCGACGTGCCGGACGCCGTACTCCTGCAGCAGTCCCGTGTCGATCAGGGACAGGGAGTCGGCATAGGGACCTTCGGGATGTACTGGATCCCCGCCGACGACGAACACGTCGCCGGAGGTGCCGTCGGCGTGCAGGCCGGCCAGGAACCGTTCGAAGTCGTCGCGCGACCCGAGGCGGCGGGCGGATATGTGCGGTACGGGCACGAAGCCGAGCCGCTTGACCGCACGGGCCGCATCCAGCCGCATCCGCAGGTCCTCGTTGCCGAGGAAGGTGACGTTGATGCGGGTGCCCTGCGGAATGCTGTCGCGGGCCTCCTCGAGCCTGGGGACGTCCTTCCCGGTCATCTCCAGGGAGAAGTCCTCAAGCAGCGAGGTACCGACCGCTGTTCGTACCGTGCTCGCGGGGTTCATCGTCTTGCGTCTCGCTTTCTCGTCTGCGGGGACCGAGTGCTGGGGCGCGCCCGCGGCACCGCCGAGGGAGCGACGGCCCGGCGGCATGACGTCGCGTCAAGAGATCGGCCGGGAGGCGGCGTGCAGGGCACCTGCGTCAGCGGTCGCGGCGGTACAGGGTGCGCGCGTGCTGGTTGAACGGCGCGGGCTGGACGGTGGCGCGGATGCGCGGGAGCCCGAGGTCGGCCTCGGGGCCGGTGCCGGCACCGGGGTGCTCGCCCCACACCACCCAGACCTCGGTGCCGGGCTCCGCGCACTCCTTGTCGATCAATGTCAGCGACAGGAGCGCACCGACGGGGTCGATGGACGCCGTCTGCATGGTCATGCCGACCAGGCCGGTCACGTTCTCCACCCGGTGACGGGCGTAGGAGAGGACGAAGCCGGGGTCCTCGCCCCGCCCGATGGCGGTGCGGACGTCGTCCGGGTCGAGGACCAGGGTGACCTTGGTCCGCAGCGGCCCGTCCTTGGCCTTCGCCAGGGCGTCCCGGCCCACGAAGTCATGACCGAAGTGGATCAGCTTCCCGTAGCCCAGCTCGTACGGGGAGACGTAGTAGTCCTCGATGTCCTCCGAGAAGTAGCTGCCGTTCAGGGGGCGCTTGCCCTCGACGCCGAAGACGGGCAGGTACCTGCGGTATTCCAGGAGGTCCGGGTCGGTGTAGATGCCGGGCACCGGCGAGGGGATCCAGCCGCTCTCCACGCTGGGCGTGGCGTACGCGAGGGCGCCGACCTGGACGAGGCCGAGCGGCTCGCCCGCCTTCAGGAACGCCTCGTGGACGTACCCGGCGTGCTCCCACGGGCCGATGAACTCGAAGCCCGCCTGGCCGGCCATGCCGTGGCGCAGGGCACGGAAGGCGCGGCCGTCGAGGGACACGGCGCTGGAGTGGAAGAACTTCGTCTCCGGCAGCGGCCCGCCGAAGGCCCGCTCGACGAGCTCCACCGCCAGCGGGCCCTGGATCTGGTACCGGAACAGCTTCGGATCGCCGCCGCCAGGGCGGAACGCGGACGACGGGTCGGTGGCGAAACCGACGTCGTACCCGCCCTTCTCCGCGTGGTACTGCACCCAGTGCTGGGCGGCCGGGATCCCGCTGAGCAGGTACTTGTTCTCACCCTCGCGGGCGAGGATCCCGTCGGTGACGATGTGACCGTGGCGGGTGACCGGCACGTACTGCTTGGCCTGCCCGATCGCGAACTTCTCGAAGTTGTTGACGCCGTGGTCGGCCAACACCCGGGTGGCGTCCGGGCCTTCGATCCACATGTCGTACATGTGGTGCGAGAGGTTGAGGAGGGCCACGCCCTCGTGCCACGCGGCCTGTTCCCGGCTCCAGCCGGCGTACTCGCGCTCCACGACCTCGGGGGTCCACGGCTCGGCACCCGGCCGCCACAGCAGCTCGATCGGCGACCCGGCCTTGTCGATGCCGTCCTGGAGGGAGGGGGTTGCCATTGCGGCTCCTTACTCGTAGCGATCTGTCCCGTGAAAGCTAGATCGATCTAGTTACTAGAACGATCTAGCGCAAGCTGGCAGAGTGGTCTCATCCCGGGCGAGTCCCGGGTTGCGGATTCCTTACCGGTGCGACCCACGCCCCGCGCCGACCGGGGTCTCGCGGACCGGGTCGACGTCACGGTCGTAGAAATCGAGATACGCGGACGCCATGCGCACCGCGTCGAGCGAGGCGGGGACGTCGTGGACGCGCACACAGTACGCGCCGCTCACAGCGGCGAGCGCGGAGACGGCGGCCGTGGCCACGTCCCGCTCCCCGGGCGGCACTTCACCGGCGCCCCCGGCCGCGAGGGCCGCACCGATGAACCGCTTCCTCGACGCACCGACGAGCAGAGGCCCGAGTTGCCGCAGAGACCCCAGACCGGCCAGGAGCATCCAGTCGTGCTCGGGACGCTTGGAGAAGCCCAGCCCCGGATCGAGGATGATGCGGGCCGGGTCGACTCCCCGTTCCGTCAACTCCCACAGACGTCTGCCGAGTTCGTCCCTCACCTCGGCGACGACGTCACGGTAGTCCACATGACGGTCCATCTCCAGGCTCGGCGCACGCCAGTGCATGGCAACGTACGGAACACCGGCCGCGGCGACGGTCGACACCATCGCCGGGTCGGCCAGGCCGCCGCTGACGTCGTTGACCAGAGACGCTCCCGCCTCGACGGCGGCTCGGGCCACGGGCGCGCGCATGGTGTCGATGCTCGTGCACACACCGGCCCGGGCCAGTTCACGCACCACCGGCACGGTCCGGGCCAGCTCCTCCGCCAGGCCCACGGGCCGCGCCCCCGGTCTGGTGGACTCGCCGCCCACGTCCACGATGTCCGCGCCCTGAGCGGCGAGTTCCAGTCCCCGGTCGATCGCGGCCCGGTTGTCCACGTACAGGCCGCCGTCGGAGAAGGAGTCGGGCGTGACGTTGAGGATCCCCATGACCAGACATCGGCCCGGCCGTGGCAATCCCTCCAGCCCCGCGGGTGTTCTCGACCGCCTTACGGCGGCGTCCTGCATGGTCGACATCTGCGGCAACCTCCTTGATCCCGCGTCCCATCGCGGAAAAGGAATGCTAAATCGATTAGGCCGTGATGTTACAGGAGGAGTACTAAATCGTTCTAGTCATCCCGCGTGATTATCTTCGACATCGTCGGCACCGCCGCCGACGGGTTCGCCGACAGGCGCTCGCAGCGGGCCTGAGAACACCGACGCCCCTGCTTCGCCGTCCGAGGTTGGCCGACGTCCGGGCGTCTCAGCGGTCGCGCAGGGCCGTCAGGGTGGCGTCCAGGTCAGTCGCGCGGGGCCGGTTGTGGGGCAGCTTGGCAAGCATGGCCGCCATGCCGCAGGTGTTGGTGAGGGCGGAGAAGACCAGGCCGCCCGCGATGCCCGCGGAGACGAGCTGGAAGGCCGGGTGCACGAGCAGGCCGAAGGCGAGTCCGAGAAGTACCACGGCGCCGGCGGTGAAGCGGACCTGGCGTTCCATGCTCCAGGTGGCGCGGGGTATGTCGCAGACCGCGGGCTGGTGCAGGTCGTGGCCGGCGGCAGCCCAGGCGGTGGTGCCGCCGGTCAGGGTGGCGGTGGGGATGCCGTGCTCGGCCAGGAGCTTGCAGGCGTTCTCGGAGCGGGCACCGGAGGCGCATACGACGAGGACGTCGCCACGCTCGGTGGCCTTCCGGATCTCGGGCAGTGCGCGCCGCAGGTGGTCCACGGGGATGTTGAGGGCGCCGGGCAGGTGCCCCGAGGCGTACTCGCCCGGTGTCCGTACGTCGATGACGGTCAGCTCGTGCAGTCGGTCGCCGGCCTGGCCGGTGTCGAGGGCAACGGGTGTGCGGGGAGCGGTCATGGCTGGTGTGATCCTTGTCTTCGATGATTCCCCGAAACCGGGGCGTACAGTACCCCTAGGGGTATTGATGGAGGAGTGGTCGTGGAACTGGATCTCGCGGGTGCGGAGCTCAAGTCCGTACTGAACCGGCTGCGTCGGGCACAGGGTCAGATCGCCGGTGTGATCCGGATGATCGAGGAGGGGCGTGACTGCGAGGACGTCGTCACCCAGCTCGCCGCCGCCTCCAAGGCCTTGGACCGGGCGGGCTTCGCGATCATCGCCACCGGTCTGCAGCAGTGCCTGACCGACACCGAGAAGGCGCAGCACAACGGCGAGTCGGCGGAGCAGATGCGCGCCCGGCTGGAGAAGCTCTTCCTGTCGCTGGCGTGAGACGCGGGGGCGTGGGCCGCCTGCCGTGTGCCGCCGCCGTATGGCCGGTGCGCATCACACCACCGCGTCGATCAGCATGAAAGCGGCCACCGCCAGCAGTACCACCGCGAAGATCCGCTGAAGCATGCCCCCGGAGACCTTGGCGGCGAGGCGTTTGCCGTCCCATGCGCCGAGGACCGCGGCCCCGACGAACGGGCCGATGACAGCCCAGTCCAGCCCGTCGGCCGTGCCGGCGCGCATCGCGAGAGCTGCCACCGAGTTGACGGAGATGACGAGCAGGCTGGTGCCCACCGCCTCCCGCATCCGCAGCCCCAGCACCCCGACCAGGGCCGGTACGGCCAGGAAGCCGCCGCCGACGCCCAGCACGCCGGTGACCGCGCCCAGACCCCCTCCGGCGCCGGCCGCGCGGACCGGCCGCACGTGACCAGAACCGGCCGTATGCCCCGGGCGGAGCATCCGCACCGCGGCCACCGCCGCGACGGCAGCGAACGCGCAGGTCAGGACGGACTGGGAAAGGCGCCCGGCGACAGCGCCGCCGAGGACGGCCGGGCCGACGCCGGCTGCCGCGAACAGCAGCCCGGTACGCCAGCGCACGTTGCCGTCGCGGGCGTGTGCGGGCAGGGCGGTGGCCGAGGTGACGGCGACGATGACGAGGCTGGCCGTGGTGGCCGCGACCGGGGTGAAGTCGAGCAGGTAGATCAGGGCGGGGACGGCCAGGACACTGCCACCGCCCCCGAGTGCCCCGAGCGCCAGGCCTATGACGGCCCCGGCGACCAGGGCGAGTATCAGAGCACTCACGCGATCGTGCCGTCCTCGCCCAGCGCGGTCACCACAGGCAGTCCGATGTGAGCCCAGTCCTGCATCCCGCCGATCACGTCGACGGCGTCCGCGCCCCGCGCCGTCAGCAGCTCGGCGGCCCGCCGGGAACGGTTGCCGGAGCGGCAGATGACGACCAGCGGTCGCCCCTGGACCGCGGCGGGGAGACCGGCTCCGTCCGCCAGCGCCGACAGGGGCAGGTGGACGGCGCGGGGAGCGTGCCCCGCCTGCCACTCGTCCGGTTCACGCACATCCAGCAGTACGGCGTCACCGTCATCCGCGGCATCACCGCCGCCGGTGCGGGCGACCGCCTGCTGAACGGTGACCCGGCCCGGGCCACGTAGGAACACACTCATCGGAACCTTCCGCTTCTCATCACGTCCGACACCCACTGGTCGGGCATCCGTCGCCGTCAGGCGGTCCGGACGGCCAGCCCCGCCGCCTGGGCGTTGTCGTAGGCGTCGTCCACGGCGACGACGGTGCGGCCCGCCGCGTCCAGCAGGGAGGCGGCGATGGCCGCGCGCATTCCGCCGGCGCAGTGCACCCACACCTCGCCCGGAGGAATCTCGGCGAGCCGGCGGTGCAGCAGGTGAAGGGGGAGGTGGACCGAGCTCTCGACGAAGCCGCCGACGCGTTCGGACGCACGCCGGACGTCCAGGACGACGACGTCCTCGCTCCCGCGCCGCTCGGCGAGGCCGGCGAAGGTGGCGCGCGGGAACGACCCCAGGGTCTCGCCCGCCCGCACCCAGCCCGACGGCTCACCCGCGGCCGCGGCGGCCGGCCGGTCGATGCCGACCCGGACGAGTTCCCGCTGGGCGGCGGCCAGCTGTTCGGCCGACTCCGCAAGCAGGGTCACGGGCTTGCCCCACGGGATCAGCCAGGCCAGATAGGTGCCGAGTTGCCCCTCGGCCTCGAAGTTGAACGAACCCGAGACATGCCCCGCCGCGAACGCGACACGGTTGCGCAGGTCCACCACCCACTCCCCCGCGGCCAGCCGGGCGGCGATCTCCTCGGCGTCGGCCGGGGCGGGCGGGGTGAGGTCGACCGGCGCGGGCCCGGCGGCGTTGGCGGGGCCCATGTGCGTGTAGTACGCGGGGACCTCGTCCAGTCCGTCGAGCAGGTCGGCGACGAAGGTGTCGACATCCCGGGTGAGCGCCTCGTTGGCCGCCTTCTCCTTGCCGATGGTCGTGTCGCTTCCGTCGGCCTGGCCGGCAGAGCAGAAGCTGCCGAAACCGTGGGTGGGCAACACGGCCGTCTCGTCCGGCAGTTCGGCCGCTAGCCGGTGCGCCGAGGCATGCTGGGCGCGGGCCAGACGTTCGGTCAGGCGCGGCTCGACAAGGTCGGGGCGGCCGACCGTGCCTATGAGCAGCGAACCGCCGGTGAACACCGCGACCGCCACCCCGTCCTCCTCCAGGACGTACGAGGTGTGGTGCGGAGTGTGACCGGGGGTGGCCATGGCCCGCAGGGTCAAGCCGGCCTCGCTGTCCACATCCGTGACCTCCCCGTCCCGCACGGGTGTCCGCGCGAACGAGACCCGGGCAGCGGCGGGGACCAGATAGGCGGCACCGGTGATCCGTGCCAGCTCCAGGCCGCCGGTGACGTAGTCGTTGTGGATGTGCGTCTCGACGACGTGGGATATCCGCACCCCGCGCCGGGCCGCCGCGGCCAGGACCTGGTCGAAGTCGCGCGGCGGGTCCACCGCCACCGCTGTGCGCTCACCGCCTGCGAGGTAACTGCGGTTGCCGAGGCCTGCCAGCTCAATGGTGTCGACGAAGAACACGCGGATGATCCCTTCCAGTGGAGATTTACCCCCGGGGGTATACAGACGACAGTAGCACGGGTACCCCAGGGGGTATTTTTCGGCAGAGGCGAGACCCTTCCCGGACACAACCCGGGACGACACGAGTACCGACCACACGCCGAGACGCCCCGCCCCGGCCCGCCGGGCCAGAAGACCCACCGCCATGCGCGACGACCGCACCACGCTTCTCGGCACCAAATTCGCCACCACAGTGAGCCGCGTCCACGACGCGCTCGCCGAGCAGGGGTTCGGCGCCCCGCACTCGGATCTGCGGTCAGGCACGACCTTTGAGCATGCCGTGCCAGTACAGGGCGGGCAGGCCGTAGCGCTTGAGCAGCCACATGTCATGGCGCTCCTTGGTGGTGTCGAGCAGGGGGATGCTGGGGGCGGGGTTCTGGTCGTAGTCGAATTCGGCGAGCAGCATCCTGTTGCGCGCGGTGACCAGCGGGCACGAGGTGTAGCCGTCGTAGCGGCGCTGCCCGTCGCGGCGCTCACCCTTCATCTCGGCGAGCAGGTTGGCGGCCACGACGGGAGCCTGCTTTCGGACGGCGGCGCCGGTCTTGGAGGTGGGCAGGTTGGCGACGTCGCCAAGGGCGAACACATTGCGGTGGCTCGGGTGTTGAAGGGTGTACTTGTCGGCTTCGACGTAGCCGTAGGGGCTCGCAGGGTCGGCCAGCGGGCTGCGCTTGACCCAGTCGGGGGCGCTCTGTGGCGGTACAGCGTGGAGCAGGTCGAAGGTCAGGTCCTCTTCGATGCCGGCGGCGTGGTCGGCAATGGTCAGTTCACGGGCCGCGCCGTCGACGGCGGTCATCTCGGAGTTCAGCCGGACCTCGATGCCGTAGCGGTCGGCGACCTGCTCCAGGGCCCGGCGCCAGACCGGTACCCCGAACATGGAGTCGGCGGGCAGGACGAGGATCACCCTGATACGGTCCAGGACTCCTTGCCTGCGCCAGTGGTCGGCAGCCAGGTAGGCGATTTTCTGCGGGGCGCCGCCGCACTTGACCGGGCCGGTGGGCTGGGTGAAGACCGCGGTGCCCGAGCGCAGGCCGCGGATCAACTCCCAGGTGTAGGGAGCGTGCTCGAAGGAGTAGTTGCTGGAGACTCCGCCGTGTCCGACCGCGGTGTCCAGGCCGGGGACCTTGCCCCAGTCCAGCTGTAGGCCAGGAGCCATCACCAGGTAGTCATAACCGACCCTGCGGTCCGCGGTGGTGGTGACGGTCCCCGCCTCAGGGTCGACGGCGGTGGCGGCCTCGCGGATCCAGCGCACCTGCCGGGGCATGACGGAGGCTTCGGGGCGGCGGGTGATGCCGAGCGGGGCCCGGCCGCCGCCGACCAGGGTCCACAGCGGCTGATACCAGTGGACGTCGGCCGGTTCGAGCACCGCGATGTCGGTGACACCCGCGCGGCGCAGCCGGGCCGCGGCCGTGATCCCGGCGGTGCCACCTCCCACGATCAGCACCCGGTGGTGGTCACGGGCGGAACTGGAGGCGGAGGACATGGATGACATGAAGGGCGCTCCTCACTGTCTGCGCTTTATACCCCCTGGGGTATCTGCGCAGATGGTAGGTCGCATTCCACGCGGGGGCCAATGACGGCGCGGACAATTGCCCGACAGACAAGGAGAGTTGACAGGTTCGACGTGGGCATGCGCGGGGTGTTCCGGAGTGCGGCAGGCCCCCTGCGCGCCTGCCGCGCCGACCGCACACGAGAGCATGACGAGTGAGCATCGGCTCGGCGCCGAGCTGGGCCCCGTCCTGCCTGCCGGACCCCGGGCCCCCGAGGAGGCCGGCCTCAGGGGGCGCCGACCAGCGCCGCGCCCGGGCTGCACCCCCAGGAGCACGCCATTCCGGCCGGCATCAGCATCGACTGCTACGTCCGTCTGGAACAAGGGCAGCGAGCCCGAGCGGCTGCGCAACCTGGCCACGCTCGCACCGACCAGCTGACTACGATGCCGCTCGGCCTCCACCACGGTCTGCCACAAGTCACACTGCGGACCAGCCGTCGTCGACGGGCAGGACAGCGCCGTTGATGTTGCTTGCCGCGTCGGAGGCGAGGAAGACGATGGCGGCGGCCTGCTCCTCAGGAGTGGACCGCTTGCCGGGGTTGGTGCGGAGAAGTTCACGTAGGACCGCTGCCCCGTGGGGGCCTTCCCCCGTGTCGGCCTGGGTCGGACCGGCGCCCAAGGCCTGTGCGAGGGCGGCGAGTTTGGCGGGGTCGGCAGCCATGGAGTTGGCCAGGATGTTGGTCTGCGTCCCTCCGGGGGCGATGGCGTTGGCGCGGATGCCCTGCCCGCGGTACATGACGGCGAGGTTCTTCACCAGGCCGACGATGCCGTGCTTGGAGGCGGTGTAGGCAGCACCGGCCGCGCTGCCGCGCAGGGCTGCCTCGGACGCGGTGAAGACGATCGCGCCACGGCCCGCGATCAGCATGTACGGAAGGACAGCACGGGTCAGCAGGAAGGGCGCAGTGAGGTTGATCCGTATGACCCGCTCCCATTCCGCGTCGTCGGTGTCGAGAACGGCTGACATGCTGTCCGTGATGCCGGCATTGTTCACCAGCACGTCCAGGCTCCCGAAGGTCTGCACAGCCGTGGCAACCACGTCGTTCACCACCTGAGGATCGCTGAGGTCGCCGGCGACCGCGCGGGCGGTTCCTCCCGCTCTCCCGATCTCCTCCACGGTCTGCTCGGCGCCGTCCTTGTTCAGATCCGCGACGAGGACCTTTGCGCCCCCTCGGCGAAACTCACAGCCGTGGCCCGGCCGATGCCCGCCGCCGCTCCGGTGACGATGACGCTGCGGCCTTCAAAACCCGTGTTGCCCATGGGGTGTTCCTCGTTTCTGTATGCGTTCTCCGTGCTGGTCGTGTCTGAGTGCGAGACGGGGGCGTTGCCCTGTCCGAGGTCCAACCCTTCGATGGCTTGCAGTCGTACTGCGGCCCGGCGGCCCGGTGTGGTGAGCCACAGCCCGCCGGTGTCCGCAGGCCCGGCGGCGGATCCCGAGGGGGGTCCCACCGCCGGGCCCGGGGGTGCGCCGTACCCCCGTCCCACGGGGTCGACGCGACGGGGCCGCTTCCGCTCAGAGCGACCCCGGCCGAAGGGCCCCGGTCGTCACCAGGCGACGGGCAGTTCGTGGACGCCGTAGGTGGCCATGTCGTACCGGAACCTCACCTGCTCCAGCGGCACCGCCAGGCGGAGATCCGGCAGCCTGCGCAGCAGGGTGGGCAGGGCGACCTGTAACTCCACGCGGGCCAGTGACTGGCCGAGGCACTGGTGGACGCCATAGCCGAAGGCGACGTGACCGCGGGCGTTGCGGTCGATGTCGAAGGTGTCGGGCCGGTCGAGGAAGGCCGCGTCACGATTGGCCGCGGACAGGTTCATGACGAGGGCCTCCCCCGCCCGCACGAGTTGCCCGCCGATGGTGAGGTCCTCGGTGGCCACGCGCAGAATGTTGTTCTGAACAATCGTCAGGTAGCGCAGCAGTTCCTCTACCGCGCTCGCAAGGACGGCGGGGTCGTCGGTGTCTCGGATCCGGGCCAGTTGGTCCGGGTTCTGCAGGAGGGTCAGGGTGCCCAGGGCGATCATGTTGGACGTGGTCTCGTGTCCGGCGATCAGGAGGATGATGCCGTTCATCGCCAGTGCCTCGCGGCTGATTTCACCTGCGGCGACCCGCTCGCCGAGGAGTCGGCTGATGAGGTCGTCCTTCGGTTCGCGTTCCTTGCGTCCCACGAGTTCGAGCAGGTAGCCGTAGAGGGCGCGCCACGGGCCACGTTCTTCTCCTCGTCCGTGGCGCTCGCCTCGTGCAGGGTGGCGCTGTGCTCCTGGAAGAAGGCGTGGTCGGAGTAGGGCACCCCCAGCATCAAGGAGATCACCAGGGACGGGATGGGCAACGCGTAGTCGTGAACGAGGTCCGCGGGCTGTCCCTTTCCGATCATCCGCTCGAGGAAGTCGTCTGCCAGCTGCTGGATGTGCGGGCGCATCTGCTCGACGCGTTTGACCATGAAATCCTTGGTGAGCATGCGGCGCAGACGCCCGTGCTCGGGGTCGTCCATCCGCGGGAACATCGGGGGCTCGCCCTCGGCGATCATGTCCGAACCCGGGAATTCCGGACGCGTGATGTCCGCGCTGACGCGCTGATCGCTCATGGCCGCCCGGATGTCCTCGTACCGGCTGACCACCCACACGGGGTGGCCGTACCAGTGCGCCCGCTGCAGCCCTTCCTCCCGGCGCCAGTCGGAGTACTGCGGGGGCGGGTCGAAGGGACAGCGCTCGGCGCGAGTGGCGGGGAAGGCGGGGACGCCGTTCATGTCGGGCGTGGTACTTGTGCTCATGGATTGCTCCTGTGGGGGGATGCGGAGGATGCGACACCGCTCACGAGACGCGGTGTCCGTCGAGTCGAAGGCGTGTGACGATCAGGCGGCAGATGCGCCGGGAGGGCGATGGTCATGCCGTGTGCCGTCCTGTGCACCGGTAATCACGATCCGGTTCATGACTCCGCCATGTGGATGGCTGCCGCCGGGCAGACCACGGCCGATTCGCGGACCGCGTCGTGCAGGTCCGGCGCCGGCGTCTCGTCGAGGAGCACCACTAGGCCGTCTTCTTCGCGCTGGTCGAATACCTCGGGCGCGAGCATCACGCACTGCCCGGAGGCGACGCACTTGGGGACGTCGACTTGTACTTTCATCGGGACCTCCGTGTTGAACTGTGTGGGGGCAATGGGGTGTTGGAGGGTGGTGGGGAACGTCAAGCACTCTGTGAACGTCAGGCACTCGGCACCCGCAGGAGGAGATCGGCAACGGCCTCGGGTTCGCTGATCATCAGGTCGTGGCCGGTGTCGACGTCCCACAGGCGGCCGGCCGCACGCGCCGGCTCCATCCGGGCCGGATCGCGATGGGGCAGCGTCGATGTGCACACGATCTGGGTCTGCGGGATCGCCCACAGCGCGGACTCATTGTTCAGCCGCAACGGCTGCTCGAAGCACCTGTAGGGGTGAGGGGTGAGTTTCGGCGTCATCCAGGCGATGGCGTCGGGGTCGGTCACGCCGTAGTGCGGGATCGGCTCGGTGCCGGGGAACATCACCAGCTCGACGCCCTCGACCACCTTGCCCTTGCTGCGGACGGTCGCCTTCGGAGACAGGTCGCTGAGGGACTGACCGTCGACGGGGGTGGCGGCGTCCAGGTAGACGAGGTGGCCGATCCGGTCGGCGGCGCGGTCGGCGACGCCGGTGACGACCATCCCGCCGTAGCTGTGGCCCACCAGGATCACGTCGCGCAGATCCTCGTACTCCAACACCTGGACGACGTCCTTGATGTGGAAGTCGAGATCGATGTCCGGGCGGAGCAGATGCGACCGCTCGCCGACGCCGGTCAGGGTCGGGGCGTACACCTCGCGTCCGGCCTCCCGCAGGAGCCGCGCGGCGGGCTGATAACACCATCCGCCGTGGGCGCCGCCGTGTACAAGGACGTATGTGGCCATGGCAGTTCTCCTCGTGGTCCGGGTTCCCGGGAGTTCCGGGTCCCTTGTGGGGGGACCAGAGCGTTGGTCCGAGCGGTGGGGACGGAGACGTGCCGCGTACGTAGGGGGTGTGGGAGAGGGACGAAACGCGGGCGCTACGCCTTGGTGGCGGCGTTCGCGGGGGTGGACGGTTCGGCGGCCGTGGTCGCTGTCGCCTGTGTGCCGGCGAGCGGACGTTGACGCGGGAGGAGAGCAGCGAGGGCGAGGAGGGCCGCGCCGGAGCCGATGGCCATGATCGCCTTGAAGGCGTTTTCGGAAGGCAGGGCTGTGGTGCCGAAGGTGGTGGTCATCTGGGCGAGGATCACACCCGCCAGGGCGCTGGAGACGGAAGTGCCAACGGCCCGCATCAAGGTGTTGAGGCTGTTGGCGGCAGCGGTCTCGGACACCGGCACCGCGCTCATGATGAGCGAGGGCAGGGCCCCGTAGGCGAAGCCGACGCCGGCGCCGATGATGCAGGAGATCAGCACCAGGTGCCAGACCTCGGACATCAGCACGGTGTTCAGGGCGTAGCCGCCTGCGACGATGACGGCACCGATCATCAGTGTCACCTTCGGGCCCCTGGCCTTGGAGACGCCCGCCCACACGCCTGCCGCAGCCATCATCACCAGACCCTGGGGTGCCATGACCAGGCCGACGGCCAGCAGCGACTTGCCCAGCCCGTAGCCGGTGGCCGTCGGCAGCTGCATGAGCTGCGGAACGATCAGGGACATCGCGAACATCGAGAAGCCTCACCGCTCCTGGCAGGGCTGCGACCTCGACCTCACCGGCGTCACCATCGATGGCAACATGGACTTCACCGGCGCGACGTTCTCCGGCGGCGCGGTGAACTTCGGTGGTGCGGTGTTCTCCGACGGCATGGTCGCCTTCGGCGACGCGACGTTCTCCGGCGGCGCGGTGTCCTTCGACCGCGCGACGGGTTCGATACCTCAGCTCCGATGATTCGGGGGGCGCAATCGGTCCTTTATGCCCCCTGATCTGATCGGCGACCAACAACACTCGTTCTCGACCCGAATTCGAAGGGAGAGGCCGGTGACACCGCCTGTCCCCGAGTGCCTCTCGCCGCTGCGGTGGCGGTGGATTCTGCTGATCACTCAGCGCAGGGAGGTGCGGTTCCTGTACTGGCCGCCGCGACGTCCGACCGGGCACCGGGACCTTCGGATGTTCGACCGGGACGGGTACGACGTCGGGCGGCTGGTGTGGGTGGTGTGCGATGCCTGCCGCGTCGGCAGTATCAACAAGATCTCCATCGACCCCGACTATCAGCGCCAGGGCCTCGGGCGGCGCCTGGTCCTCCGGGCGCTTACCGACGGCCCCGGCTACACCTGGCAGACCACGGGGCAGTCCCCGTAGGCCAAGCAGTTCTTCCCCGCTCTGGAGAGAGAGCTGGGGGTCGCGTTTCCCCAGTACGGCGAAGTATGCGAGCATCTCGCCTCGCCGCCCGGCTACAGGCCGCCCCCGACCGGCCGTCACCCGCGGCGCGTCCTGATACGCAACATCTCACGAAGAGGCACCCGGCTGTGCCCGCAGAACGCGAACGGCCCGCCGCTTCGGGGGAAAACGGCGGGCCGCACTGACCCTCACGGTGCCACACCCCCGGGTACGGCGCACGCCGGAACAGCGAACACCGCAGCCGCCCAGGTACTGACTCCGGGCAACGAACGGGGCCCGTCCGGCGTACGGACGGGCCCCGTGTATCGAGCGCCGGGCAGGCCTTGCACCTGCATTTCCCCGCAGGAAGCGGGGTGTCTTTCCTTGGACCACCAACGCACCACCAGCTGCCCCGAATTGCGGCGACCAGCTCAAGATCAAGTTTAGCGCATGTGGCTGGCCCTTGTGGTCTAACTTCTCTCCGTCCTCGAGAGGCGCGCTCGTGGCCTGGCCGGTGCTTGCCCGAGGGAGGAGGCGCAGGCCATCGGTCATCACGGGCTCGAAGAGGAGACGGAAGACCTAGGCGTAGTCGAGTCCGGCGCCGCTGGGTCGGCCGCTGCGGGATCGGTGGGGAGTGCCAGCACTGTGGCGAGCAGAGCGCCGACGGCACCCGCGACGCCGCCCTCCTGCCACCCGACCACTACCAGGACCACGCGCTACACCGCCGTGACGACGGCCACCATCCACCGGAACCCGGGGGATGATGCTGCTTCCTCATACCTGACAGCCTCACAGGGCGACGCGTCTACCTGAGAAGACGGGGTGTGAGGCTCACAATCGGGCCTGCCCGACTTCGTCGATGTGAAGTGAGCTCGGACCGGTGAAGTGACCGTCCCCTGCCCGCGACACCGGCGGGCAGGGGACCTCCTCGTACCTACGGTTCCGTGAGCACGTTGGTGGACTCCGCGTCCAGGGAGACTCCCGAGGGCCGGTCCGGGTCGGAGGGCCACCAAGGGGCCGTGACCGCTGCGGCGAGCATGGCGCCGACCTGGTCGGAACCCTTCGCAGTGGTGCCGGCCGGCAGGGCGAGCCGGATCCGGACGGTCCGTGACGCACCGGGCTTGAGCGTGAACACCTCTGTCTCGATGTGCGTCCGGCCCATCAGATCGGTCCACCAGCCCCGGCGGTCGATCGACCAGTGCAGCTGCCGCACGGACTCGTCGGCCGACCCTGGGAGCAGGGAGATCGCGACGCGCAGGCCGGAGCGGGTCAGACCGCCCGCCGCGTTGCGCACTCTCACCTCCCACTCCACCGCAGGGCCGCCCGCGGTCGCCCTGAGCAACTGCGGGACCTCGATGGTGAGGTGGGTGGCATCGACGGACAGATCCATCCGCACCGCGGACGCCGCCGCATGGGCAGCCGGAATCCGGCCTTCCTGGTCCGTCTGCGCGGCGATGGTGTTGCGTACGGCGGGAACCTGGCCGTCTACGTAGTCGATCTGCTGGTCGGCGGTGAACAGCCGGAACTCGATCTCCGTGCGTGCCTCGCCGCGGTGGGAGAGCGGCACCACGGCGACGAACTCCCCGTTGTCGTCCTGCTCGTTGCTCCACTGGAGCGCCACATCGTGCCACGACCCGGCTTCGCGGATCTGGAGTCGATCGGGGACGGTATCGATGTAGAGCGTCAGTTGCCGCCGGCCGGCCTGTCCGGCGGTGAGGCCCGCGACGGCGACACGGAAGGCGAGCGGCGGGCCACCGGGGACCAGCACGCGACTGTCCGCGCTGAGGCTGACGACCGGGTGAGGCGCGGACCCGCCGGCGGACGGGCTCCTGGCCGGCGCCGGCCCGCCGCATCCGGCGACGGCCGTCATGACGGCAACCAGGACGAGCGCAATGGCGAGGCCGGATGTTCGGGTCACAGGGATCCCTCCGCGAGGGACCCTACCGGCGGCGGCAACCGATGGGCGAGCCATACGTCGGGCCCGCCCCGCGCGGCCGGTGTCCTGGTGCCGGCCTCGGGGTACGGCCGTACGAGCTCAGGCCGCGACCGTCGCCAGACGGTGGAACGCCTCGGCGGTGCGGGGATGCGCGATCTCATCCAGGAGGTGCCGCCACCCGGGGTCGGCGACGGTGGGGTGTGCCTGGTCCCAGGCCGTGAACAGCGGGGCGAGGTCGCTCTCGCCGGGGATCAGGGTCAGGTCGTCCATCGTGGTGATCGTCTTGGAGGACTGCGTCGACTTCACGGGATCGTCCTTCCGGGCGGGGCCTGTGAACCTCTGGGATCGGCTGGGTTCAACGATGCCGTCGCCTGCCTTCCGGGACCATGGGTCGCCGGTGTCACGGCAAGGGCCGACGGTTCGGCGGTGATCTCGCGGATCGCGACCGAGACGAGGAAGTCGATCGCGCAGGTCGCGGAGGATCTCGGGATCAAAGAGACCACCCTGGGCAGGTGGGTGGCGCGGGCCTGGAGGGCCGCCGGGGACGGGACGTTGGGCGAGCCCGCAGGCTTCCCAGGCGGCACGCCTGATCCGGCACAACGGCTGACCGGTCAGAGGTCTGCGCAGATCTTCCATGACTCAGGGAAGCGAGGAACCCCCAGGTCACAGACGGACCTGGGGGTTCCTTGTCGGGGTCGGGCCGGGCCGGCGGGGTCAGTTCCGGCGGCACCTGCCGACGTCGATCCGGACGATCTGCGGGTCGTGGTCGCTCGCCTGGTCGGCGAACTCGGCGTTGATGTGCACGACGTCGTAGTCGAAGTGCGTGACGGCCGGGCTGGTCAGGATGTGGTCCAGAGTCTGCGAGTTGCCGTCGTAGACGTACGTGTAGCGCTCGGCGGCCGGGAGGGTCTTGATCAGCGGGTTCAGGACCTTGCCGTCGGTGAGGGCGGTCATGGTCTGCGAGAACTCGAAGTCGTTGAGGTCGCCGAGGACGACGGCCTTGGCGTTCTTGTCCGCCTTGAGCAGGGACTTGACGAAGGTGTTGACCTCGGCGGCCTGCTGCTGACGCTTGGTCTCCGAGCTGCGGGTCGGCTCCTGGTTGCGGCCGTGCAGGGGCTGGTCGCCGCCCTTGGACCCGAAGTGGTTGGCGATCACGAAGACCTGCTCGCCGTGGAAGACGAACTCGCCGACCAGCGGCTTGCGGCTGCTGCCCCAGGCGTCGCTGGTGGGGTTGATCCGGCCCGGGGAGTACGTGAGCTGGGCGCCCTTGCGCGTCTTCACGACGCCCGTGGCCGTGGTGGGCGTGGCGGCGTCGGCGCCGGCCCGGTCGGTGAAGGAGACCCGCTTGGCGTTGAACAGGAAGACCTGGCGGATGTTGCCGCCGGGCTCGCCGCCGTCCTGGTTGTTCTCGGGGGCGACGTAACGCCACTGGTAGCGGGGGCCGCCTGCCGCGCGGATGGCGTTGGTGAACCGGGTCAGGGTGGCCTCGGAGGTCACCGTCCCGTCGTTCGTCGCGCCGTTGTCGTCCTGGATCTCCTCCAGCGCGACGATGTCGGGCGAGCTGAGGCTGACCGCGACCCCCTCGGCGAGCCGGTCGAACTTCTCCTGGCTGTCGAGCGCGTCCAGGTTCTCCACGTTGTAGGTGGCGACCGCCAGCTCGTCGCCCTTCTGGCGCCGGGTCTTCTCGGCCTTCAGCCCGTTGTCGACGTACGTCCCCAGCTGGGTGGCCTGGAGCGTGTAGCCGCCGAAGGACGCGTAGTCGAGCGGCCCACTCGTCGTGCCGGACAGTTCGTCGCCGACGTTCGCCTTCGGGAGGGCGTTCGCCGTGTCGAGCGACATCACCTTCATCCGGCCGGTGTTGGGCTGGTCGTAGGCGGAGTAGAGCGTGCCGCCGCGCACGGTCGGGCTCTCCTCCGGCTTCACCGTCACCCACACCTCGTCGTACTCCGTGGTCGCGCCGACCACCCGGACGTCGGCGGCCCGCACCCGCGAGCCCTCCAGCGCCTCGTAGAAGTCCAGGGCGTAGACCGCCGGTTCGAGCGGCAGCGCGTCGATGCTGCCACCGCCGGCGGTCGGCACGTACGCGTCCGGGACACTCGACGCGTCCAGCGTGACGGCCTCGGGCAGCGCGTTACCGCCGGACAGCACGGTCGCGGTCGGCCCGGTGATCTCCGTGACCGACTGGCTGGTGCTGCTCGGGTAGTACTCGGTGACCTTGCCCGTGACGAGGACGGAGTCCCCGACCGCCACGGTGGGGTTCGCCGACCCGGTGTACACGAAGACGCCCTCGCCGGTGCGGGGGTCGCTGTCGGCCTGCGGGTCCTGGATCCAGTACCCCTTCGAGCCGGAGGTCCGTACACCGGTGACGATGCCGGGAACCCGTGTGACCGTCTGCCCGGTGAGCGGGGAGAGACGGGTGGTGCCCTGGATGTCGTGGACGCGGAGGGCGCCGGGCTCGGTCGGTTCCTCACCGCCGCCGTCGTCGTCCCCGCCGTCGCCCGAATCGGGGCTCTCGCCCGCCGAGTTGACCGGGGACGGCGTACCGGAGGAGAGGTCGGTCGCGTTGTCGTCGGTGTCCGCGAGTGGCGCGGCGCGGGCGACGGAGGCGGTGTTGGAGGCGCCGGTGGCCGGGCCGCTGCCCTCCCGGACGAGGGCGCTGCCGTAGCCCACCAGATCGACGACGTTCGGGTCCGCCGCGCAGTCGGCGGCCGTCTTGCAGGCCAGCGCGGTGGTGCCGGCGACCAGGGCGAGGGTGCCGCTGGTCGCGCTCATCGCGATGGAGCCGGTCGCGTCGGCGGTCGGCAGCGCCGTCGTACCGCCGCTGCCCGCCCCCTCGGCGACCAGATAACGGCCGCCGGGCGCGACCGAACCGCTCAGCGCGGTCACCTGCCACTGCGAGGACGCCGACGGCGAACCGGGCAGATACTGCACGCTGTAGCCCGACAGGTCGTAGGCGGCCGAACCGGCGTTCCCGAGTTCGACGAAGTCCCGGACCAGGGTCGCCCCCGAGTTGCCCCCACCGCCGTACACCTCGGCGATCACCGCGGTCGCGGACGGCGCGGCGAACGCGGCGGGTATCGCGGTGAGGGCCAGCGCGCCGGCCGCCCCCACGGATATGAGCGGGTAGGCGGCACGCCGCGCGCGGGGTCTGCTTCCTGCGGATCTGTCGGATCTGTCGGATCTGGCCACGCTGGCGTCTCCTCGTGCTTCGGGCATGTCGAAGTGAAGGTGTGGGGGAGACGGCTCAAGTTACGCGCGTAGAAGAGGAGTCGCCAAGAGGCCGCGGGTTAATTTCCGGGAACGAAGGGGTGGGGAGCCGACCGCTCGGAATCCCTTCGGCAGACCGGGCGGTGGGTACGGCGGCCCTCTGACGCGCAACGACTTCCACGGCGACTGGAATTGCACCCGGCCCCGGCGCCGCGCCGGCCGCATGACATCATCGCCCCGCCCGGCGGCCGCGCCACGGGCCGCATCCCGAGAAAGGGGCCAAAAGCCCGCGCGAAGTGGCTCACCGCTTCCGTCGAACACGACGCGGACCAGGTGATTGCCGCCGCGTTCGACGAGGCAGAAGCCCGTGACCCGCAGCACCAGCGATGCTGGGTGGTGCTGGTCGACGGCGCCGCCCACCAGCTGGAGTTGATCCAGAAGGAAGCCGACCGCCGAGCGGTCACGATCCATATCGTCCTCGACATCGTGCACGTCATCGAGAAGCTGTGGGCGAGCGCACGGTGTTTCCACACCGCCACCGATCCCGCCGCCGAGACCTGGGTCGGCTTCAAAGCCGCCAGGATCCTGGCCGGCGACGCCTCGGGCGCCGTCCGTGACCTGCGCAGCGAAGCCGCACGCGGCCACCTCACCGACGAACAACGCGCCACGATCGACAAGACCTGCCACTACCTGGAGAACAACGCCGCCTTCGTGCACTACGACCAGGCCCTCGAAGCCGGCTGGCCCATCGCCAGCGGCATCGTCGAAGGAGCCGCACGCCACCTGGTGGCCGACCGCCTCGACATCACCGGCAGCAGATGGAGCGTTCCCGGCGCCGAAGCCGTTCTCACCCTCCGTGCCCTCATCAGCAACGGCGACTTCCCGCAATATTGGATCTTCCACACCCAGCAGGAACGCGAACGCCTCCATCCCCACCCCGACCAGCACCACTACGAACTCAGAGCCTGACCCTCAAGCTCACTTCAGAAGAGCCGCACCCGAACAGGATTGTCCCGTGGCTGGAGGAGAACGCCCCGGACATCGGTGGGGCCAGGTGATGATCCACCCTGCCCGTCCCGGCCACCCGTTCCAGGCCGCCAGCGTTTCTGCTGGTCAGCGCCCGTTCCAGCGTTCCAGCGTCCCAACATGATCGCTTTTTGTGGCGGGCGGAACAGATCACGGAACAAGCTGTGGCCGTCCAAGCAGTCCGCTGGACGACCCATCTTCCGCACCATGGAGATCTTCGATGCGTTCGCGACTTGCCGCCCGCTCCACCCGCCTCGCCCTGGCCGTGGCCGCCGCGGCTGCCCTCGCTGCCACCGCAACCCCGGCCGCCACCGCCGACAGCGGAAGCACCGCCGCGCGGGCCTGTGCCACCAACGACCTGACCTTCAAGATCACCTCGAAGACGCAGGCAGGTGGCTACCTCCTCGTCACCGCCAAGGCCAAGTCCGGCATCACCTGCTACCTGGAGGGCGTCTTCCCCTCCGCGTCCTTCGGCTCCGCCGCCGACACCGAGGTGCAGCCCGTCCAGCACAGCGTCAGCGACGACGTCGTCCTCTCCGGCGCCGCCGCCTACGCCGGCATCAACCCCAAGTCCACCAACAACGAGAACGGCAGGCTGTTCGAGAAGCTCCACCTCTCCGTCACAGGCGACGAGGACAACTTCGTCACCCTCGACCTCCCCCACACCGTCCAGGTCGACCGCCCCCTCGCCACCAACTGGCACGCCGACCCCGCCGACGCCGTCCCCTACAGCTGACCCCCGCGACGGACGCCTCCACAGCGCCCGTCGACAACAGCGTCGCCCGCCTCCTGTCCTGGTGGCGGGCGACAGACGGCTGACCAAGGAGTTTCCGTCCGGCGGAAGTCCTCTTGCCGGGGTGGAGGATCCTCTTCGTCTTGAACGGTGTGCGTCTCGGCTGGGCAGCCGCGTATGAGGTCCTGATCGGTATTACCTCACCAGCCAAGGTCGACCCACAATGGATGGCGTGGCGGTTGTCCCTGACAGGTTGGGCCGCAATCCCCGCCTTCATCGGCGGCACCGTCGGCTACCTCATCACCGTTCAGATCCAAACGCACCAAGCCCGCGACTTCCTCCGCCACGACCGGGCGCTCGCCCGGGGCTGGCCGATCGGCAGCGGCGTGATCGAGGGCGCGGCCAGGCATCTGGTCGCCGACCGCCACAGCCAGAGGGGGACTGGATCGTGGCCGCCGGGCAGGCCGTCGACCTCCAGACGGATCAACGTGCCCTCGATGACGGGGAGTTCGCTGGTGTGGTCGATCCACGCGGAGCGGGTGGTCAGACGAGGATGGATGCGGTCCCAGGCGGTCGCGCGAACCGTGCCATAGCGGTCGGTGACCTGCACCGTCGCGGCATCGGGCTCGCCCCAGGTGCCAGGCTTGGCGAAGCGGAACTCCTTGCCGTGCTTCGGCGGGCGCCCGCCCTGTGGCGGTGAGATCCACGGCACCGGGACGGGCTTGCGCATCACGCGGTCCGCGCGCATCCGCCCGAGGACCTCCACCGGCAGTCCTTCCAGCAGATAGGCCATGCGCGGAGCGTCGTAGCCTGCGTCGAAGACGATCAGGATGTCGTGGTCGCCCTGCTGCCACTGCCCCATGTCGATGAGGTTCTCGACCACGCGTCGGACCTGGGCCGCGGTGACCTCGGCGACATCATCGGTCGGCCCCATCCTCAGCGCGTCCAGGATCTGGCACCACGAGGTCCGGCCAGACTCCAGCGCGGCGACGAACGAGTAGGGCCAGCCGGGCACGAACTGGTCCGACGAGCGTCCGCTGCGGCCATAGACGTGGCAGAAGAGGCGGTCCGCACTGGTCGGTGCGTCCGGCCGGAGCCAGTGGGTGACGTCCACTGCCAGGACCAGGCGCCGGTCGGCGGCCTCGGGCTGCGGCAGCCCGGCCAGGACCTGCCGCAGCCGTGGCACATCGACGTTCCCGCTGTTCAGCGCGTCGTACATCGCGCCGTGCCCGCGACGGTGCTCCGCCGTCAACGTGAGGTCCACCGGTGTGGTCACCGGTCCGTCCGCGCACAGCAACACGTCGGTCAGCTCCAACAGCGTGTCCCCGCGTACGGGCAGGCAGTCGAAGAAGTCGTCCCGGAAGTGTGACGCCACCGCGAACGCTTCCCGCCGGACGCCAGGTTGCAGCAGACTCATTCCCCCACGGCCTTCGTACTGGTCAAGTGCCTCTTTGGTCGGAGCACAGGATCAGACGGAGGCCGTGTTCACGTCCCCGGAATCCTCGTACGAGCGAGCGCGTTCGGGACATCGTTCGAGCCGATAGGCGGCTCCGTCACACCATCTCGGCGCTGATGACTATGTCAACAGCGCGGGCCCATCCCTGCGGGTCGTCGACAGAAACCTGTACCCGCCGCCTGCCCGGTTTCCCAAGCAGGGAAGTGGTGAACCGGCTCTCACCGACGACATCCCCCACGACGAACCGTCCATCGTTCAGCAGGAGATGCCCGTCGAACACCGTGGTCAGAGTCCCCACATCCCGTCCCCGGTCATCCGCCTCACCGTGATCAACGAAGATTCGGACCTTGACCAGCGCCACCTGGGCCCGCACCCGAACGATGACGTGTGTGTCGCAGGCTGCCGCAGGCTCGTTGTTGAGAGCCAGTGTCGTGGGGATCCACTCGGTCGAACCGAGCGCCATCACCGGGTGATTCACATACAGGTCAATCCCTGCGATCTTCACAGCAACGACTCCTATTCCATCCGTGACGCTCCCGGAGGATAGGGCCCCGCACTGACAGAGGCATCAGCGCCAGAGGTTAAAGAACAAGCTGAGAGCCTGTTTCTGAACCGGGTGCTTCGGTCGTGCGTGTCAGCGCTTGGTCCCGTCACTGTGTGGTCATGCTGGGGGACAGTGATGCCGGAGATGACAGAGGTTCGGGCAGAAAGCCGTCAGGCAGACAGCAGGTAGCGCACCGCCGTCTCTGCCAGATCGGCGATGAAGGCGTCGTCCTCGACAGGCACCGGCCGGGCGAATCCCGGGCCGTAGGCGACACGGATGACCGACGCGGCGAAGACAGTGCTGAAGCAGGAGTGCACCGCAGTTTCGACATCGGGGAGCGTGATGGCGTCCGCCACCCGAAGGACCACCCTGGCGAATCCGTTCCCGAGCTCCTGGCTGTAGCGGGAACCTCGGCGCCGGATCTCAGGATGTGACGCGGAGGTCAGGACGACGGCCCGCAGGAACCGTTCGTGGCGCAGGAACATGCCGACCGTTTCGGCCACTGCCGCGCGGACGAGTTCGGCAGCGGACAGGTCTGCCCAGCGGCTGTTGTCGGAGAAGACCTGCTGCTCCGCGCGCAGGCTCTGGATGCCGTGTTCGTAGACGGCGAGGAATAGAGCGTCCTTGCTGGCGGTGCGGGCATAGATGGCCGGCGGCGCGACCGCGGCCCGCTCGCATACGGCGGCGATGGTGAACGCCTCGTACCCGCCGTCCTCCAGGATCGACACTCCGGCATCGAGCACCCGGTTCCACGCCTCGCGACTGCGACGCTGCCTGGGCGGCCGGATCTCCAAATCGGCAGCTTGCGCCGCTTGGGCCTCGCCCATGACCTCAGCCTCTCGTTCCCCGGGGTGCGTGCACAGGTCTTGACTGAACCGTAGTCCACACTACAGTCTGCGGCTAACAGTAGCGCTCGCTATTGTTTCCTCTCGATGACGCGAGGTGTCCCCATGCTCATGCCGAACAACCCCGGCGGCCGCGTCGCCGTCCTCGGCGCCGGTCCGGCCGGTATGGCCGCGGCCCTGTCCATAGCCCAGGCCGGTCACGAGGTCGTTGTCTACGAGCGCTACCGCGAGGCGCGGCCGGCCGGCAACATCCTCAACCTGTGGCCGCCGCCCCTGAAGGCGCTCCGCATCCTCGGAGTGGACACCGAAGACCTCGGCTCCCCCACGGATTCCGAGTTCCGCAACCTCCGGGGCCACGTGCGCGCGCACGTCAAGCAGGACCCGGAGACCAAGCGCGCATACGGCGGCGGATTCATCGGACTGCTACGGCCCGAACTGTACGAGCGGATGCTCGCCGCCATCCCGCCGGGCACCCTCCGGTTCAACCAGCAGGTGACCCGGATCGAGCAGAACGACCACGCGGCCACTCTGCACTTCTCCGACGGCACCACAGCCGAGCACGACGTACTGGTCGGCGCCGACGGCATCGACTCGCTGGTACGGCGCACGCTGTGGGGGGATGCGCCCAAGCGCGAGCACCGACTGCACATCTTCGGCGGATTCACCTTCACCGACGTCGACGGCACCGAACCGAACAAGTCCGTCCTGACGCACAGCAGGACAGTGCAGGGAAGCTGGACATCGATCCGACACAAGGGCCGCGACGGCTTCCAATGGTGGGTACTCACCGCCACCGACCCCGACGCCCCGGCACCGTCCGACCTCAAGGCCGCGGCCACCGCCACCGCCGCGGAGTTCCCCGCGCCCCTGCCCGGGCTGATCGCCCAGACAGAGCCGGACAACGTCCAACGCTGGGTGCTGCGCGACCGGCCCCGCCTGAAGCAGTGGTCCAAGGGACGGTCCACCCTCGTGGGCGACGCGGCACACCCGACCTCCCCCTACGCCGCCTACGGCGCAGGCATGTCCATCGAGGACGGCTACTTCCTCGGCCGGGCCCTGCGCGGCATCGACCTCACCGACCTCACCGCCGTACAGCGTGCGCTGCAAAGCTACGAGGACCCGCGCAAGCCCCACACCGCCCGGCAGGTCCAGCAGGCATACGTTCTCGGCCAGGTCTTCCACCACGCGCCGACACCACTGCGGCCGGTCCGCGACTTCATCCTCGACCACACCCCGCTTCTGCAGAAGGTCGCCGGCGACACCAACCCCCGCGAAATCCAGAAGCAACTGGCCCTCATCCAGGACTGACGTACCGCTGGAGCGGAGCTGGTCGATCCTACGACGAGGGGTCCTGGTCAACGTCGCCTTCACTGAGAAGCCACTCAACGGATCACGGAACGTGCAGATCAAACAGGGTTCCTGGTCGGGTGATCTTCCGGCGGTACGCGCATGAAGACAGGGCCTCTCGGTAGCTCGGGGATGCGAATCCAACCGAGCAGTGCCGGAAGGCCCTAGTGTCGTTGCTATACGCGTCCGAACCTGTTCAGTTCAACTCGGCTGCTCCATCGTGTGACTGTCTCGCACATGTGTACGGCAACGCGGCCGACCATCCGGACCGGGAGCGCCGGTATCCCTCCGACATGTCGGACGCGGAATGGGCGGCTGTGCGGCCGTTGCTGCCGGTGCCGGCCTGGCTTCAGGGCAGAGGCGGGCAGCCCGAGGGCTACTGCCACCGCCAGCTGCTGGACGCGATCCGCTACCTGGTCGCGGGCGGGATCTCCTGGCGGGCGATGCCCGCGGACTTCCCCGGCTGGGGCCGGGTCTACGCCTTCTTCCACCGCTGGCGCGAGCACGGGCTGATCACAGAGTTCCACGACCGGCTGCGCGGACGGGTTGTGGTCCGACGAACTGGCCTCATGTTTTGGAGGTTTTGATGCGTGCAGGTGTCGTTGTCGCTGCACAGCCCGGTGTGAAGGATCTCGCCGTGCGGGCCAAGGAGTTGGGCTAGCACAGCTTCTGGGTCAACGACACCCCGATGGTCCACGCTGCCCCCTTCGTTGCCTTGGGTCTGTGTGCGAAGGCCACCAGCCGCATCAGGCTCGGTATCGGCGTGACCTCACCGGCGCTGCGCTCGGCCCCGGCCGCCGCGAGCGGGCTTGCCAGCCTCAACGCCCTGGCGCCGGGCCGGATCATCTGCGGGGTCGGCACCGGGAACACCGCCCGGCGCACCCTGGGCATGGCGCCGGCCGCGGTGGCCGGGCTGGAGAACTTCACCGTCGCACTGCAGGACCTGTGCGCCGGACGTTCGACCGAGTACCGCGAAGGTGACCGGGTCCGTGACGTCCGCTTCCTGCACGCAGGGGCGCACGTGAACACCGTCGACCCGATCGAGTTCGTCGTGGCCGCGCTCGGCCCGCAGGCCGCCGCCGTCGCCGGCCGCTGCGGCACCGGCCTCATCTCCTTCGGTCTGCTGGACCCCACCGCCTGGCACGCGCTGCACGACACCCGCCGTCACGCCGCCTTGGGCGCACCCCGCGCCTCTGACTCCCACGCGGGTTCCTACGCGGTCACCTCGCTCCACCTGCTCGACGAGGACGAGGACCCCCACGGTGACGCGGCCCGGGACGCGACGGGCCACCTCGTCCTGTCGCTGCTGGCGTTCGCCGCCGATACAGCCGCTGGCACACCCGCCTTCGCCGAGCAGCTTGGCCCCGAGGAAGGCGAGGCGGTGCGGCGCCTCCTCGTCCGGCGAGGCACTACCGCCACCGCGCCGGATCGGCACACCAAGCTCTACCCCAACTACCTCGGACGCATCGCACCGCAGGACCGGGACCTGGTTCTGCCCTCGCTGATGAACACCCTGGCCCTGGTCGGCATCCGCGACGACTTCCTTGCCTGCATCATCGCCCTGGAACAGGCCGGCGTCGACGAACTCCTCATCCAGTCGGTGATCGACCCACCCAGCGAGATGGCCCAGCTCGCGAAACTCCTCACCTGAACTGACCCGCCGCACGCGGCAGAGCCCGGGAAGTGGACCAGAGCCGGTTCTCGTGGGCATGGCCAGGGTGGGTAAGCGCGGCGGGAGAATAGTGCGTTCGGAAGGCAGCGTTCTGCCAGGCTCGTTCGACTTCATGGTGTGAACGATGCGTGGGGAAGCTGGACGGGTTGGGCGGGTTGGCTGTGTTCGATGGCTCGGGCGCCCGGATTGTGGTGGGGAATGTGTCTGGTGCCCGCTCTTGTAGCCGCTGGCCGTCTGCTGGCGGAGTGGCAGCGGAGAACCACGTTGGTGGCGTTGGTTCGGCAGGCCCCGGCAGGGACCGTGGTGGTCCAGGAACGGGGCAGGGGTGGGCCGGCGATGGAGGTCCGTGTCGGTTGCGAGTCGATGGCGGACCAGGGCGGGAGGAGCGCGTGACGCAGCGGCGTATCCCGCAGGAGACGGCCGAGCGGGTCGCGGAATTATGGGATCGGGAGGCGGCAGGGCTGATGAGATACGCCATGGTGCTGACCGGCGGCCGGGAAGCGGAGGCCGGGGACCTGGTGCAGCAGGCGTTCATGGCCGCCGCCAGGGACTGGGAGACCCTCGGCCGGCGGGGTCCGGACGGCCATTGCGCCTGGTTGCGTGTGGTCTGCCGCCGGAGGTGGATCGACGGCATCCGCCGTGCGAAGCGGCTGGAGGAGGCGCTTCCGGAGCTCTCCGAGCGGTACTCGACTGATCAACCGGATCCGGCGGATGTCGTTGTCTCGCGCGCTGCGGTGGCCCGTTGCTGGGAGGTGATCTGCGCACTGTCGCACAGACGCAGACAGGTCGCGGTGTTGCACTTCTACGAGGGATATTCGGCGGTGATGATCGCTGAGCTGCTGGATATCCGACCATCGGGCGTTCGCAAGCACATCACCCGAGCCCGAGAGGTACTGCGGCGTGAGGTGGGTCCACTCCTCAGTGCGCAGAGAGCGGGGCACACGCTCAAGGCACGAGAGGGGGCGCGTTCATGACACACAACCCCGGCAGCGACCGGCCGGTCAGCCGGAGCACGTCGATTCCCGCCGTGCTCCGGCAGGCTGAAGCTGAACTCGCCGTCAACAACACGGACTTGGCTCAGCGCCGACAGCAACTGCTCGACTGGATGGCGGAAGAGGTGGAGGCCGCCCCTGACTCCGGCAGCGATTCCTCCGCACCGGCCATGCTCGTACCGGATCCGGCGACGGGAGAGGAGAGAAGGCTGGCCCTTTCGGAGGCCGCCGAGGTGATGGGCCTCTCTCAGACGGCGGCCGGCTCGCTCACGACCAGGCAATACGTCCCGGACGATTCCGCGGACCATGCCCGACGGGTGCTGCGGCGCGCCAAGAACGAGGACCGACCCGGACAGGAGACACACCGGCTGCTCCAAACCGCGCTCGCCCACAACATCACCCAGTGCTTGATCCGCCGGTACCGCATCGATGGCCGTGACGCCGGGGGCACGGCGATGTACGAGCATGCCTTCCTGCTGATCGACGGCAGCGAGGTCAGCCTCTGGGAGGTCGAACGCACGGCCGCACCCGATGGGTCGTACGTGTGTGAGGTGTACGAGAGCGAGGACGCCGCCCGGAAGGCGATGGAACGGCAGGTACAGGTCCGCTGACCACTGGGCGCTGGGGGCAAGGGTTGGCTCCTGGGCACTTCGGAGCACGGCAAGGGCGGCACCTCTCCCGTTGCAAGGAGTGAGGGGCCAGGCGCTGTTGCGCTGTGCCGTGCCGGTCGCAGACGTGGAGGTGCATGTGTGAGCGCGTGGTTGCGCGGGCTGTTCGCCGGGTTCTACGTCGTGGCGTTCACTCTCTGTGAACGGACCGCGAACACGCGCTCAAGGCCGTGGCCGCGTTCGCCAAGACCTATGGAGCGAAGTTCCCCAAGGCCGTCAAGAAGATCACCGACGACGTGGGCGAGCTGCTGGCGTTCTACGACTTCCCCGCCGAGCACTGGATCCACCTGCACACCACGAACCCGATTGAGTCGACCTTTGCCACCGTCCGGCTGCGGACCAAGGTCACCCGAGGCGCCGGCAGCGCGCCCGCTGCCCTGGCCATGGTCTTCAAGCTCGTCGAGTCCGCCCAACAGCGGTGGCGGGCCGTGAACGCACCCCACCTCGTCGCCCTCGTCCGCGCCGGGGCCCGTTTCGAACGCGGCCAGCTCGTTGAACGGCCACAGCCGACCGCGGCGTGAACAGGGTGGCGGACCTGCGTCGAAGTTCGAGATCATCCGGCCATGTCGGATGGCACGCCAGGACAGGACCTTCCGGTCGGCTTCGGGTTCCGGCCGTATCGCGGCGACGAAGACCACGGCGCCATGGCCGCGGTGCGGCTGGGTTGTGCTGAACGGGACCAGGCCGATGCCCACTCGGTTGTGGAAGGGCTCCCGACAGCGGCCGAGATCGCCGAAGCCTCTGCCACGCTGAAGGAGCCGTCCAAGAACCAGATCCTGATAGTGCGCAACGGAAGCGTCGTCGGCTACTCGACGATCCGGTGGTGGCAAGAGCGGGACGATACGTGGCTCTACCTGCACCGCGGCTACCTCTTGCCCGAGCATCGCCACCAGGGCATCGGCTCAGCCATGCTGAGCTGGGCCGAGGAGCGGATCCGCCAGCTCGTCAAACAGCATGGAACGGCGCGGACGGCAGTGATCGGAGCGAACGCCATGGCCTCCGAGCAGGAAGCCACGGCGCTTCTGCTCGCAGCCGGCTACCGACGTGTCTTCAGCCTGGTCGAGCTGGAGCTGGGCAATCTGCAGCAGTTGCCCGAGCAGGACAGCGAACTGCCGGCCGGGATACGGACAGGGCCGATCGGGGCAAGCCACTACCGCGCAGCCTGGAGGACGGTCCTCGATTCGTACGCGGACACCGGTTTCACTCAGAAATGGCCTTTCCAGGACTTCGTCGACACCGCCGACCCGGCATGCTGGCGGGCTGCATGGAACGGGCAGGACATGGTCGGCGTCGCCCTCTGCTCCATCCGCCGTCACGACCACACCGTCGGCGAGGTGGAAGAGCTGAGTATCCGCACGGACCAGCGACGCCTCGGAATCGGCCGGGCCCTGCTGCTGGACGGGCTGCGGAGCCTTCGCGAGCAGGGTGCAACGACCGCCCGGCTGTTCACGGACACGGCAAATCCGCACCGGTCCTACGACCTTTACGAGAGTGTGGGGTTCCGACGGCAGAACGAGTACGTCCGTTACCGCAAGCCACTTGCTTGACCGACCGGCCATTGCGCTGTCCGGCCAGTCCACAAGATTTGACAATGCCTCGTGAGATCGCCCGCAAGGGCGTGCCCGCCCCGATCCAGGCCGGCAAGCGGTGGGTCGTGGAACGAACGCACTCGTGGATGAACGGCTACGGCAAGCTACGACGCTGCACCGAGAAGAACAGCACCGTCGTCGAGTTCTACCTCCACCTGGCCGCAGCACTCGTCACCCTCCGCATGCTGATCCGCCACGCCACCATTCACTACCGCTGGGATCAGCGTCCCACCACACGCCGCCTCAAGTGATCCGTTTGCCGGTCGGTCTTACTCTCTCTGCGTGCCTTCTCTCCTGGACCTTCTGCAGTCCCTTGAAGAACAACCTGCCGAAGCGGTCATCTACGCGGCCAAGCCATGGACGGCCGCCTCAGACGCGGTCGCCGCAGCATTCGACGCGCCGCCGCACGGCCTTGCCTATCTACTCGAAGTCGTACTGGCTCAGGACGTCCTCGAAGTGTGGTCGTCCTGGCGGCACGGAGCCCGGCCCAGCCCCCTGGAGAAATGCCAGGCAGTCATCCACTACGCCGAGCACGACGCGTACCTGGATCCGCCTCGCTGAACACCACCACACAGCAACAGAGGCTTCGACTGCCGTTGATAAAGAACAAGCTAAGGACCTGCTTCCGAACCCTGACTGCCCAGGTCAGTGCGCGATGGGAGAGAGCGGCGAAAGGATCCGCCGTTCGCGGAACGGTCACCGTTGTGGGAAGTCGAACGGATCGCCTGGGACCGCTGGTGCCATTGAGGCAGCGAGCACGTTGCCGAGCGGCAACTTGGGGTGGCTGGAAGAAACGGACACGACTCAGTCGCCGCCGCTACCGAAGTCCGTGTCACCGCCGTAATCGGCGGGTCCGGCACCCGCCGTGCCCTTCCCGTCGCGGCTGGAGAGGAACGTTCCGATGATCAGCCCCGCTGTGCACGCCAACATGAGGGCGGATCCGGCCATTAACACGGCCGCCATCGGGGGGCCGTCCACATTGGCCGTAAGCATCAGCACCATGAGGCCCGGGCCTATACCGAAGATCCCTATGCCGCACACCACGGCCAGCGTCGCGTTGTGGTGGAGGTCAGGGACCTCGTCCCACACCGCCGGTACCAGGGTCACGGCCTGGCATAGCAGACAAGCCGCCTGCAGCACGGCGTACCCCGCGAGCGTCATCTCCTGCTGCCAGAAGTACACGACCCCTGTTACACCACAGAGCAGCAGTGCCGCAGTGCCCACCAGCACGAACGTCGTAGGCGCGTCAAGGTAGTACCCGAACGCGTCCGTTCCTCGTCTGAGGTTGCGCCTGAGCCTGCCGTTCACGTCTTTCCCCCGTTCGTCGGCGCTGCCCCGCGTGGTCGCATCATGCCCACATCAACCGATCGTCACCCGGTCGGGCCGCCCAGGCCGAGCCGACGGCCGGCGGGGATGGTTCACCGCTGCCTGACCGCCAGGAACAGGCACTGCCTTTGGACACTGCGGCCTTCGCAAGCAGATACTAACCGTGGCTTCGGGCGGGGCACCATCGGAGCCACGGTGAAGACGACGTCGCCCAGAACTGGCTTCTGGGACCAACGGTGCAGCCGGAGGCTGGCTTCCGTGACCGGGGGAACGGCATCGGACTCGGGGCGTCAGTCCAGAATCTGGAGTCCGAGAAGGAGCCGCCTGGCGGCGTCAGCGTCGAGCCGGACGACCACGGGCTCGGGCGCTCGCGCGGCGGCCTGACCACCAAGCTGCACCTGGCCGTCGAACAAGGCCAGAAGCCCATGTCCATCGTGATCACGGCCTGCCAGCGGGGCGACTCCCCGCAGTTCGAGCCTGTCCTGAACAAGGTCCGCGTCCCGCGTCTTGGACCGGGCAGGCCGCGTGCCCGGCCCGATCGCGTGCGCGCCGACAAGGCGTATGCCTCCCGGAAGAACCGCGCTTACCTGCGGCGACGCGGGATCAGCTGCACCGTCCCGGACAAGGCCGACCAGGCCCGCAACCGCAAGAAACGCGGCTCTCGAGGCGGCCGACCGCCGAAGTGCGACCCGCAGGACTACAAGGCTCGGCATGCGGTCGAGTGCGGCATCAACCGCCTCAAAAGGCACCGGGCAGTGGCCACGAGATACGACAAGCTCGCCGTCCGCTACGAGGCCACCGTCCTCGTAGCAGCCATAAACGAATGGCTATGAGCCCAGGGTCGGTTACGTCGTTCAGGGAATGGTGAACTGCAACTCCGCTCGCGGTGGCAATGATGCTGAGCACATCGTCGTCCAGGTACTGCGTGTCCCGGATCCATGCCGAGTCGCCCGAGGAACTCGGCCTCGCCGGTACTGCTGTTCGAGCCACGCTCCGGGAGAGCCAGGAAGAATGCCGGAGCTTGCTGATCAGCACCGGTTTGCCAGCACCGCCCGGACATCGCCGGTCGCACCGAGAGACGGCCGGCTGCACATGAGCGGCCTGTGTATCCAGTCGCCTGGGCAGGACCGGGTCAGTAGAGGGTCGGCCTCACGGCAGGCCCAGGCCTGCGTCCCGGGCCAGGGCTACCGCTTCCGCGCGGGTACGGGCGCGGAGTTTGGCCAGAACGTCACTGACCCGGTTGCGTACCGTCTTTTCGGAGAGGGAGAGGCGGCGGGCGATGGAGGCGTTGTCCAGGCCGCGGGAGAGCAGGTCGAGGATCTGCCGCTCCCGGTCAGTGAGGTGAGGGAAAGGCAGCGTGTCCCGGGCCGCGTGCGGCGAGGCGAAATGGGCGAGCACCCGCTGGGCGATGCGGGGGCCGAAGACGGCCTCGCCGCGTGCGGCGCCCAGCAGGGCCCGGTGAACGTCCGCGCCGTCCGCCTCCTTCAGTAGATAGCCGCACGCCCCTGCGCGCAGCGCTGCGAAGACCGAGTCGTCGTCCTCGTCCATGGTGAGGACGACGACCGCGACCTCGGGATGGACGGTGGTGATCCGGGCGGTCGCCTCGAGACCGCCGACCCCGGGCATGCGCAGATCCATGAGCACGATGTGCGGTAGCAGCCGCGCGGTGGCGGCAATGGCTTCGGCTCCGTCGGAGGCCTCCCCGACGACGGTGACGCCAGGCAGGTCGCCGAGTACCGTCGCCATCCCGGCCCGGAAGATGGGGTGGTCGTCGACGACGAGGACGGTCACAGGCTGCGGCTGGCTCATCTCGCCCCCTCCTGTATCGGCGTTCCCCACGGGGCGCTCGCGGGTCGGTCAGGCAGTGGCATGTGTCTCCTCTTGGGGGAGCGGCATCCATCCGCGCCTGGCGATCGGACTGCTTCGGGCCGGGGCGGGCACTAGACCCACCACCGCCCGTCCGGTTCCGCCCCGGTCGCGCGCAACCGCTTCGGGAGTCCCTTTGCCGATCAGCCTGTTCGTCGCCCGCCGTCTCCGCAGAGCCGCGCGGGTGGCCTTCGGATGGGACGAGTTGCGTCCCGGTCAGCTCACCGCGATGAAAGCGGTCATGCGCCGCAGGGACGCCATGGTGGTGATGCCGACCGGTTCGGGCAAGTCGGCGGTGTACCAGGTGCCGGGCATGCTGCTCCCCGGTCCGACGCTCGTCGTGTCACCGTTGATCGCTCTCCAGCGGGACCAGATCGCCGGACTGCTGCGGAACAGCGGCCAGACCGCCGTCGCCGTCAACTCGTCGATGTCCAGGGCGCAGAACGAGCAGGCATGGGAGGGCGTGAGCGACGGAACGGCCCGGTTTCTCTTCCTCGCCCCGGAACAGCTCGCCAAGCAGGACGTGCTGGAGCGGCTGGCCGCGCTGAGACCGTCCCTCTTCGTCGTGGACGAGGCGCAGTGCGTGTCCTCCTGGGGCCACGACTTCCGGCCGGACTACCTCAGGCTCCGGCAGGCCGCCGAGAGTATCGGGCGCCCTCCCATCCTCGCCCTCACCGCGAGCGCCGCCGCACCGGTGCGAGCCGACATCGTCGAGCAGCTCGGCATGCGCAAGGCCCACGAGGTGGTGGCCGGGTTCGACCGGCCCAACATCCGCCTGGAGGTCACCCACTTCCTGGACAACGCGGCCAAGCGGCGCGCCGTGGTGGAGCGGGCGGCGGCCGAGCCCAAGCCGGGCATCGTCTACGTCGCCACCCGCAAGGATGCCGATGCGTACGCCGCCGAGCTGAGCGAACTCGGCCTGAGCGCCGCCGCCTACCACGCGGGCAGCCGGCCGGCCGACCGCAGCGCGGTCCACGACCACTTCCTCGGCGGCGAGTTGGACGTGGTGGTGGCCACCTCGGCATTCGGCATGGGCATCGACAAGCCCGACGTACGGTTCGTGCTGCACGCCTCGGTGCCCGGGTCCCTCGACGCCTACTACCAGGAGATAGGCCGGGCGGGCAGGGACGGCGAGCCGTCCCGGGCCATCCTGCACTACCGCGTCGAGGACCTGGGCCTGCAGAAGTTCTTCTCCACCGGCCGCCCGGACGCGGACACCATCGCCGACGTCTCCCGCCTCGTACGGGACCGTGCGACCCCGGTGACACCGACGGAACTCCAGGAGGAGACCGGCCTGTCCGCCGGCCGGCTGACCGCCGTCCTCAACCTCCTGGAGAGTGCCGGAGCCCTCACCACGGAACGCGGAAAGGTGGCCCCGGTCCCCGGGGCCGATGCGGAGGAAACCGCCACGCGGGCCGTGGAGTTGGGCACCGCGCACGAGAGCATGGAACGCTCCCGGGTCGACATGATGCGCGGCCTGGCCGAGACCACCGGCTGCCGACGGCGTTTCCTGCTCGGCTACTTCGGCGAGCGCCTCAACTCCCCCTGCGGCAACTGCGACCGATGCGAACAGCGGCCCACCGGCGCCGAAGCCGCAGCCGGCGCCGTCCCCGGCCTGTCCCGCCCCCGGACCGCCTCACCCACGCGCCACGACCACCCGTTCCCGCCCGGCACCGCGGTCCACCACCCGCAGTGGGGTGACGGCGAGGTCCTCAGCGAGGAGGAGAACCGGATCACCGTCCTGTTCGCCTCGGTCGGCTACCGAACCCTGTCACTGCCGGTGATCCTGGAGAAGAACCTGCTCACAGCCGCTTCCTAGTGCTGTGACCGGGAAGGCTCGCCGGGGTCAGCTCGATCAGTCCGATCGTGCTGCTTCCCACCTCCATGAGGTTTGGCGAGGGAGGCCGTCGAGTTCGCCGCGACCGGTGCACCAGAGAATTACCTGGGTGGGATCTCCGGGCGGGGCGGCGGGGAAGAGTCGTATTGAGTACTGCTGCGCTCAGCGGTACTGGTGGTAGCCAGTCCACGGACAGTCCCCGCGTGATGTCGAGGGTGTGCAGCAGGGTTTCGGCGACGCCCATCGCCGCGAACCCCTCGGGGTCGCACGAACCCCAGTGCCAGGCCCGCAAGGTCGGGCTGGCCGTGGCCAACGCACTGCTGAGCAGCCCGCCGCAGGCGGTGACGGCCTGGAGCACCTCAGACGGTGACGCGGTGGGGCGGACGTTCAGGTCGATGGGAAGGTAGTCGTCGGCGGGCTGCCCGCAGCCACCCCCGCTCACACGAGGCCACGGGACAGTCAAGATCCGGACCATACGCGGACCAACCGAGCCGCATAGGCCACCTACTACACCATCACCGCAGTTCAGGGGCTCGCAAGCGCTGGACCACCAGCAGACGAAGAATCTGCTGGTGTCGTACTCGCCGAAGAAGCTGGGCTTCTTCCAGGGGCACGAGAAAAGGCGCCTGAACTGGACTTTTGCCCGTCAGGCGCCTTCCTCTCGACTCGTACGGGGCAAGGACCGGCTTACCTCGTCGTAACCGCCGCCACGCAGCCCCTCGCCGAGGCCGGGTGGAAGCACACCGTGGACGGGCGATGGATCGGCCGGACATCACCCGCCGGGACGCGGGGGTCCAGTTCGATGCCTCGCCAGGCGCACACGACGCGCCGCGACCGCAGGACGAACCTGGGCACCCCGCCGTCGGCCATCCCGGCACTCACAGTCGGCCACGCAGCCGCCGTACACGCTGGCCATCGGCATATCAAAGCGGGGCAACATAGAGCGGAATCACCGGTTAGCCAAACCGGCTATCCCGCGCATCACTGACAGTCCACCGCCACGACCTGCCCCTACGTCGAAAGGCCATAGCCGACGACCACAGACCAAGCACGAAACGCTCATGATCACGGTGCCGTCAAGCAATCACGCCGCTGCATTGCCCGCCCGGAACAAAATATCCAGGCCTCTTCATGTAGCAGATGCCGGTGGACGAGGGTGATCAAAGGTTCGAGGCCGTCCTCGGGGAAACACCGTGGTCTCCAGCCCCATTTGCGTGACCTGCGAAAACGCTTAACGAACAACCGGAGACGCTGGAAGCATGCAAGGGCGCAACGGGTCCTGCGCCAGGCGAGGGCCAGGGGCATTTCACAGATGATCGTCAGGCATCGACGTACATCTCGGTACTGGAACGCCGCAAGGGGATCGGCCTTCGCGCCGTGCGCTCGGCGCGAACCGTGGGCAGATCAGGGGGCAGATCCTCACCGAGTCGGTGGTGCTGGCCCTTCTCGGCGGGTCGCGGCCACGATGACCGGGGTACCGGCCACCGCCGGATACGCCGTCTTCGAGGACCCGCTCACGGTGCTCGGCGCGGGTGTGGGCGGCGCCGTGGTCATCGAGATGGTGGCGGCTGTGTGCCGTCGATCCGTGCGGCGCTGCTCACCCCGACCGAGGCACTCGCCACGACATGACACGACTCCCGCAGAATGCCGGTGCGGCTGACGCGGAGGGTGGCATTGACGATCTCCTGCCGCGCCGACCGTCGATGACCACGCCCTCACGCGGCTGGACGTCCTCCTCCTCGTAGCGCAGGCCCCACGCAAGAGCACTCAGCTCGGGCTCGATGCGCCGATCCGTATCAGCCGCACATGCGCGTCGTATTGGCGAGCACCCATCAGCCGCCACAGCAGCCTGGCCGGGGCAGGCATCTCGCCGAGGAACCAAGCGCGTTCGCGCGGCGTGGCATCCTCCAGGACCATACCGGCCAGGGTCAGCTTGCCGGTCAGCGTCTTGGGGCCGTGCTTCATGGCGTGCTTCTGCGGCGCCAGCCATTCCGGCACGGTGAGGTGATCGTGGATGAGCGGAAGTACTGAGTCCTCTTCCAGGTCCAGATGCTCGGTCAGGGCCGGGCCGAGATCACGTAGGGCGTCGACAAGCCGGTCGCGGGCCGGGGCCTTCGCATCGGCGGTCCAGGCGGGCAACGCGGCCTCGACTGTGCCGACGGCGTCGCCAATCGCCTGGTGCTGCCCTTCCATGACGCCGATCAAGTCCTTCTCGATCGGCACGCGTTCCACGAGGACCGGCCAGAGCAGTTCGTCTTCGGCATGGTGGTGGTCGTGCAGCATCCCCAGAACCAGGGAGAGGTGATTGCCGAGCAGACGGGCGCGGGCGGTATCGCCCACGGACACCCCGGCGATGAGAGCGGGAAGCTGAGTGAACTCCCGCCTCATCACACGGTGGATGACCTTCATCTGCTGGATCTCGGGCTTATCGGCAGGAGCATCGGGGTTAATCAACATACATTGATAGTAACACCCTTAATATCAATGTGTTCCTGCCATAATGATGGGATGGCGAAGCGCACCTACCGTTCGAAGGTCCGGACCGTCGCGGCGGAACAGACGCATACCGCCATCCTCCGAGCCGCAGAAGAACTGTTCGTCGAGTCGGGGTACGCCAGGGCCACGGTCTCCGCCATCGCGGACCGGGCGGGGGTCGCGCTGAACACCGTGTACACGAGCGTCGGAGGCAAGCCCGCACTGGTGGAGGCACTGGCAACGGAAGGCACGGAGGACCAGGAGATCCAGACCGCGCTCGCCGCCCTGCTGGCCACAACGGATGGCTCGGAAGTCCTGCGTCTGACGGCCGAGAGCACCGGCGAGATCACACGCCGCCATGAAGGCGTCCTGAACTTCCTGCGCGACAACGCGACCGCCGATCCCGCGGTCGCCGCTGCGGCCGAACACGCCGTCAAGCGTTACCGCGAGCGGCTGGCCATCATCGCCGACCACCTGGTGGCCCTGCGGGCGGTCCGCCTGGACGCGGTCCGAACCGAGCAGATCCTCTGGTTCTACTTCGGCCAGGGGGCCTGGAGGACCGTCCGCGAGTTCGGCTGGACCTGGGCGGACGGCAGCGTCTGGCTGGCCGCACAGGCAGCCGACGCTCTGCTGCGCACACCCACGGGTGACGGCGGCTGACCACTCGCAGTTCGTGACCAGGAGAAGACCGCGCCTCTGACTGCCTCGCTTCGTGATCTCATCCTGGTCTCATTCATCAGCGTTCATCGCCGTCCGAATGCCGGTCCGCCGACCGTTGCGCCGCAGGTCAGAACATCCCCGCTCACCCACGGACCGTGCCGTGATCGCTGCTGGACCACTCGGCGGGACACCCTCCGTTGCGCCTGGTCGCCAAGCGCTTCGCCGAGCCAGGTGGCGAGGCGGTCCGCGCCGAGGCCGACGAGGACACCCCTCTGGGGCGCTGCACAGGTGCCCCAGACAAACGATGATCAGACGGCGGGGACGACGCCGCTCTCGTAACACCCGCCCCACCGGGCCTCACATGATCACGAACTGGACATCACGCGACTACGCCGAAGCCCTGGGCCGGTAACGGACGGACGTCTCACGGATACCCGAAGGGCCGACCCCGATGGGGGTCGGCCGCCGGCGTGGTGTCGATCTGCCGCGCTGTCGTCAGCCCGTGATCACCTTGTTCTTCGCGAGGTTCTTGGTTCGTGAAGTGACGGTGTCGCTCAGGGACTTCGCGGTGTCGGAGACGCCGGACGCGTCGGCGCCCGCCTTCTTCGCCTGCGCGGTGAGGGAGTCAAGGGCGTCGAGCGCGTACCCCGAGGCGAAGAACTCCTGGTACAGCTTCTTGTAGGCCTCGTGGTAAATGTCGTCGAAGGCGTCCGTCTCCAAGAACCGCTCCTTGAGGATGTTGCCGCTCATGCCGCCGCCCCCGCGGCCACCCCCGCCCGCGCCGCCGGCATCTGCTGTGTCGCCGCCCTGCGGAGCGTCGTTCTGACCGTTCCCCGGAGCCTGCGGCATCCCGGACGGCATGCCCGCCGGTGCGCCCGAGGGCGCACCGGCGCCTTCCGGTGTCCCTTGCGCCGCTCCGTCCTGTGCGGTGGCACCCGACATCATGCCGCCTCCGCCGCCTCCGCCCATGCTTGTACTGTCATCGGGCCCGGTGTCGGTGGCTCCACTGAAAGTCAGGTTGAAGTCCCAGCCGATGACGGAGAACTTCTTGGTGCCGAGGTCGTACCAGAGCACGTAGTTCTTGCCCGGCCCGGCCATGTCGTCGAAGTTCATGATCAGGTTCTGCGTCGCCACGTACTCGGAGAAGGAGTCCACATCGACGTACTGGTCGAGGTTCTCGGCGAACTCCTCGTCCGACGCCCGGTTGACCCACTTCAGGAGCTTCATCACCGGCGAGAGGTCCTGGCTGCCCTTGAGGTTGAGCTGCTTGAAGGACTCCTCGTAGTCGGTGGGGTCGTCTCCCACGTAGTCGAAGCTGCTGCCCGCCCGGGCCTTGTACGCCACACCCGTGGTGCCGAGCTCCGAGTCGACAAAGTCCTTGCTCGGGTTCTCGACCATGAGCCGGGTCGCGGCCGGACGGTTGTTGACCTTCACCGCGGTGAAGGCGAACTTCTCGGCCGTCTGACCGGTTTTCCTCATCAGGGACAGTGACAGGGCCTCGTTCAGCGGCAGGGACTCGTCGACTCCGGGGCGCAGCGAGAGCTCGCGGTGGCCGTCGTAGGCGCGGCCCTCGACGTACTCGTCGATGCTGATGAGCCAGGGCAGTTCCTCAGGCTTGGAGGCGGAGAGGTTGAACTGCGTCATACCGCCGCCACCGGCACCGCCTTCCATACCACCGGCTGCCGTGCCACCGCCGTCCTGCGGAGCCTGCTGCTGACCGCCGTCCTGCTCGCCGGCGTTCTGTCCCGGAGGTCCGCCCTGGCCGCCTCCCATGCCTCCGCCCTGGCCGCCACCGCGCAGACTCATGAGCGTGGAGTTGCCCTTGAGGCGGATACCGACGTCGTTCAGGTACACGCCGTCGATGGTGAGGTCGGCCTTGATGTACTCCTTCTCGCCCTCGTCCTGGAACGTCTCCATCATCTCGTCGAAGTCGGTCTCGCTGTACTCGAGTTGGATCGAGTGCGTCCGCGAGTCGTCGAACAGGTCGGCCGATCCCGTGACGTTGTCCGTGATCTCGTCCCCGTCCGCCGTGGAGGCACTGGTGACGAAGGGGGTGACGCGCACGTCCCCGAAGAAGATCAGCAGAACCGAGAGCCCCATGGCGAGGAACCCGGCCGGCTTCCAGTGCTGGCGCAGCCGCAACGGGACGCGGTGCACAAGCCGCTTGCGGTGGGCGGTCATCAGAGGTCCGTCTGGTCGTAACCGGTCAGCACGGTCACGCGCTGCCCCATGGCGATCTGCTGGAGAGCCGCGACCAGCTCACCGGGCTCATGGCCCTTCTTGATGCGCACCGTGTAGAACACCTCGGTCAGCGTGCCGCCACGGATCGACTCCGTGCTCACCAGCTCGAACTCGTCGGTGTGGCGCAGCAGGACGTCCTGGATCGCGTGGGTGTGGTCCTCGCCCGTCGGGACCTGGACCTTGACGACCTGACGCTGGACGTTGAGGGCGAACCAGTCGAACTTGCTCATCGCCAGGATGATCAGGGCGATCACGGTGCCGCCGACCGCGGCCAGAGTGTAGAAGCGGGCACCGCACGCCATGCCGACGGCCATCGCCAGGAAGATGAAGCCGACGTCCCTGGTCTCCTTGACCGCGTTGCGGAAGCGGACCACCGACAACGCGCCGACCAGGGAGAAGGCGCGGGCCAGGTTGGAACCGACGACCAGCATGATCAGGGCGACGATCATGCCGACGATGACCAGTGTCTGCACGTAGGACTGGCTGTAGGAGACGTTCTTGTGCGTTGCCCGGTAGACGTAGCCGATCATCGTGGAGAGCACGAAGGACAGCGTCATGGCGAGCACGATGTCGGTGACGCTGAACGTGCCGCTCAGGTCCTGGAGATTGAGATTCACGAGTGGGATGCCTCCGTGGGGCGATGCGTCGTGGGGGACGCCTGTGCGGGGACAGTGGGGGTGAGCGCGGGCGCCGGCAGGAAGTCTTCCTCCCGGACGTGGAAGACGGACCTGGGGGCGAGTCCGAACGCCTCGATGCTCTGGACGTACTTGGAGACGCGGACCAGGTTCAGGTTGCGCTTCGCCGCCAGGTCGGTGATCCAGTACGGGGTGCGCTCGTTGACCTTGATCTCCATCACCGCCATGTGCGGCGGGACGGTGAACCGGTTCTCGGGGTTCGGTGTGCCGAAGTGGAAGTCCCGGTCACGGCCGCGGATGCGGCGGTCGAAAGTGACGCGCAGTCCCGTGTCCTGATCGCGGCCGACCAGCGCCTCTCGCTGATAGCCGGTGATGGCGGTGGGCTGGAGATTGAGCCGGACCACGAGTTCGAGGACCTCGTTGACGAAGGCGTTCTCCTTCGCGGAGTGCTCGATCATCTCCCGCTCGTCGCACAGCTTCCGGGCCGTGGCGTACGGCAGGGTGATGCGGCGTTTCTGGGTGACCCGGTTGACCCGCTGCTTGATCTCCACGCAGACCGAGGACTCGTCGGTGACGCCGCCCAGGTCGCCGTAGTGGCGGATACGTAGCTTGCGGCGGAACTTCAGGCCTTCGATCTTCTCCCAGTAGAAGCGGAGTTGAGGTGTGTCGTAGTACAGGCTCCACACGCCATAGCCGCCCACGGGGCTGTGCAGGTCCCGGTCCATCCGCTCGCCGAGTTCGTCCCGGATGCGCGCCGCCTGCTCCACCGGCACCAGGTACTTGAGCTCGTACCGGTTGAAGGCGTGCAGTCTGCTGGCCACCCGCAGAGCCTCTTCGTCCGCGAGCTGCGGCGGTGATCCCCCGGTCCTCACGCGCTTTTCCTCACCGGGCCCGCCGTCGCCTCGGTGGCGACGCTTCAACCAGCCAGTCATGACTCCCCTTCAAGTGGTCGGCGATCAGCTCCCTCCACGTAAGAAACAGGTAAGAGATGAAAAGCCAATGAGGGGCGTCTCTGAACATCGTTAGTACGAAGACTGAATTCCAAGTGAATGCAGGGCTGATTTCAGAAATTTGGTTCGAGGCCACGCATGACGCTGACGGTTGGTCAGGCGCGCGGTGCGAGAACGGTGTCCCATGGGGTGGCCGCAGTCACACCCGTCGGCCCGTAACCGATCATCGCCACGTCACAGGCAAAGCCTTAGGCACCGTCCTCGGCTCTGCCTTGGGCGCTGTTCTCACTCACTGGACCACCTCGCTGTCGCCCCTGCCGCACGGTCTTGCTGTAGCGTTTACTCCAATTGGAATAGACGCTACGGTAAGGTCGGTGCTGTAGACGGTCAAGTGCCGGTACGGCAGAAAGGGCACCCCCATGAGCAGGCCGCAGGCGTCGCGCAGGAAGCGGGCGAACGGGGTGGAGTCGCGGCAGCGCGTCCTCGACGCCGCCGTGGAGATCGCGGGCGAGCGGGGCTACGACGGCACGTCCATCGCGGCGGTCAGCGCCAAGTGCGGCCTGCCCGCCAGCTCGATCTACTGGCACTTCGAGGACAAGGACGACCTGATCGCCGCGGTCATCGAGCGCAGCTTCGAAACCTGGCTCACGGCCGTCGAACTCCCCGGCGAGGAGACCGGCACCCCGCTGGAACGGGTCACGACCAGGGCGGCGAACGTGGCGAAGTCCCTGGACCGACGGCCACAACCCCGGCGTCGGCCACCGCACCGTCCTGCTGCTGCGCCGGCGCCGCGGATTGAGCCGCCGCGCGTTCCGCAGATACGTCCACGACTGCATCGGCCCCGCACTCCATGAGGCCGGCGCGCACGACCTGCGCACGTACACCTTCCTGCCCTGGACCTCGCTTCCCCACCCCACGCCCGGCATCTCGCACGACAATCCGGCCTTCCGCCGCTACCACGGATGTGTCGTCCTCGGAGCAGACAGCCGCACCGCCATCGACGAGATCCTGGCGTCCAAGCAGGTCTCCGACCTCGTCGCCGATCAGCACACAGTCATGACCGCCGTGCACGCGTTCACCGTCGAGCACACGGCCCTGTCATCAGGACAGGCTCTCCGGCCCGGCCCTGACAGACCTTCCCGGCGCTGAGTCCCTCGCTTTCGCCTGGCAGTCCTCGGTCCCGGGCTGCCGGGGTCTGTCGGAATCTCACGGCTGGTGCCGGATGGAAGTCGGATCCGACGTGGTGCTGAGACATGCAGGTCGCGCCTGTACCGCGTTCGCGTCGAACGCCGGCGTCTGGAAGGCCAAGCGGCCACGCCGGGAACAGCCGGCCCGGCTGGTGCGGTTGCATCGACCGAGGGACCGGCGCCGCACGGGCGGGGAACACGGAGACCGCAAGGTCGCCCGCCCCACCAGGATCCGGGCCCCAGGATCGCGGTACGCCCGCCGCGCTACTTGGACCAAGACGTATTTCTGCTGGAGGACTGTTTCATGACTGACCGGCCCTTGACGCTCATGGCAGTACACGCCCACCCCGACGACGAGGCCACCGGAACCGGAGGGGTCCTCGCGCGGTACGCGGCGGAAGGCATCCGCACGGTTCTCGTGACGTGTACCGACGGCGGTTGCGGTGACGGACCGGGAGGTGTCAAGCCCGGTGATCCCGGGCACGATCCGGCGGCGGTCGCCTTGATGCGCCGTCAAGAACTCGAGGCGAGCTGTGACGTCCTCAAGGTCAGCGATCTGGAGATGCTGGACTATGCCGACTCCGGGATGATGGGCTGGCCGAGCAACGACGCCCCCGGATCCTTCTGGCAGACCCCCGTGGAGGAAGGCGCGGCCCGACTCGCGGAACTCATGCGGCACTACCGACCCGATGTGGTCGTCACCTACGACGAGAACGGCTTCTACGGCCACCCCGACCACATCCAGGCCCACCGCATCACGATGGCGGCCTTGGAGATGACCGCGCTGACACCGAAGGTGTACTGGACCACGATGCCCCGCTCGATGATGCAGCGGTTCGGCGAGATCATGCGCGAGTTCGGAGAGGACATGCCGGAGCCGGATCCTGCCGAGGCCGCCGCGCTGGCCGAGATCGGCCTCCCCGACGATGAGATCACCACGTGGGTGGACACCACCGCATTCAGCGGTCAGAAGTTCGACGCGTTGGCCGCGCACGCCAGTCAGGGCGAGAACATCTTCTTCCTCAAGATGGGCAAGGAGAGGTTCGGCGAGTTGATGGGCATGGAGACCTTCGTACGGGTCCAGGACGCCACCGGCGCGGCCATACCCGAGAACGATCTCTTCGCCGGACTGCGCTGATCCACTCGCCCGACCGGCCAGCGGATCGACCGCACAGCGCGATCGAGCGGGTCACCCCCGGAGGCTTGTCCACGCGAGTTCCCCTCCGGCACCCACGTCCAGGCCCTCGCCGACGGCGTCGACGCGTGCCCGCACTGCCGACCCGACACCGTGCTCGTCCCCAAACCGCCTGGCAACCGCACAGATGGGAGACCTGCGGGCTGCTGACTCGGAAGGTGCGCGACAGCCCAGATCACAAGCCCGGCGGTCTGCTCCGATCAAGACAGGCCGCCGGGTAAGCGACACGACGCTGAGGCTCCGATGTCCGACACGCCGGGAGGCAACGGAGGGAGCAGCAGGTCACGAGGGCGGTCTCCGACACCAACCGCGAGACCCCGCACATCCTGAGAGCCTCAGTTTTCGCCGCACAATCTCAGAGCTGACTGCACATCAACAGCACTTATGCAGCGTTGCTGAGACTCGCTGTTCAGCACATTCACCCTTTCGGGTAACGGCTGCCGGGGCGCGCCCGCCCTATGTTCCGAAGGCTGGCTTCTTGCCCTTAGAGCTCGTAACACGATTTTGTTGAACGGTCCTGGTCGGGCGTGACTGTTGTGACGGTCTGATCGTCCGGGTGGGTGTGACGACTCGGCCGTGGATCGTGGACGACGACTTGTGGGCGCTGATCGAGCCGTTGCTGCCGCCTTGGCCCGAGCGGTCTCCGGGGCCGAAGCCGGTGGCGGACCGGCTGTGTCTGCAGGGCATTGTGTATGTCCTGCACCAGGACGTCGCTTGGCAGCTCCTGCCCCTGGAGCTGGGGTTCGGCTCGGGGCAGACCTGCTGGCGGCGCCTGGACCGCTGACAGCAGGCAGGCGTCTTCGGCAGGTTGCACCGCATCCTGCTCGCGGAGCTGAACGCGGCCGGCGAACTCGACTGGACCCGCGCGTGCGTGGACGGCTCCCACGTCCGCGCCAAAAAAAGGGGAGACGCGACCGGTCCGTCGCCGGTCGACCGGCGGAAGACTGGCAGCAAGCACCATCTGATCTGCGACGGGAAGGGCACTCCGCTCCACGTCATCACGACTGCGGCGAACGTCAACGACATCACGCAGGCTCTCGCCCCCGTCGACGGAATCCCGCTGGTGGCCGGGCGTCCGGGCCGTCCCCGCCGACGCCCCGCGTCCGTCCTGGGCAACAAGGCGTACGACTCCGTTCAAACGCCTCGCCATCCGATGGGAACGACGCCTCGAACTCCACGACGCCTTCGCCTCCCTGGCATGCAGCCTCATCTGCTGGCGACGCCTCAAGAAGGCCAACCCATGACCCTGTTACGAGCTTCAAGTGCCCGAAGACCGAGGCGGCTCAGGTCAGCTTCTCCCCCGGTGGGGCGTTCTCGTCGACAGGGTCGGCTCAGCCCCTATGAGGGCTGGGCCGAGTCGCTTCCTGCCGAGCCGCCGGCTGCCCCAAGGTCTCTGCAGATCCATTGGCGACGGAGTCGTTCCCGCCTATCGCAGCCCCGACGGTTCGGCCGGTCGATCCGGCGGAGCCTTGGCATTCTTGGCGGCGGCTGCCGCGACGGTTGCCAGGTCTTCGCCCGAGAAACCGGCGCGGCTCAGCACCGCCAGAGATTTGTTCGTCGCCAGCGTGCACAACGCCAGCTCTGCCGCCTCCTGATCATCGGCCCCCGCCGCCAGCAACGCCTGCTCCAGCATCGCCCGCAAACCGTCGATCATGGCGCGGACCATCGCCCGGCCCTCCGCGTCGAGGGCCGGGAACTGCGTTGCCGACACCGTGAGCAGACAACCGTCCGGGACCGTCGGATCGGCGATGCGGTTCAGGGCAACCTGCAGGTAGGCGGCCACAACGGCGCTCGGGCTCGGGTGGGGGCCGGACAGTGCCTGCTCGTACAGCGGGTGGTAGGTCTGCGCGTACCGTTGGAGGCTTTTCCGGAAGAGGGCGCTCTTGTCGCCGAAGGTGCCGTAGAGCGAGCTCCGGCCCAGGCCCGTGCCCTCGGTCAGGCGGTCGATCGAGGCCTCCGAATAGCCCCAGCGCCAGAAGACGTGCATCGCGCGTCGTAGCGCCTCGTCCACGTCGAATTGCTTGCGGCCTGCCATGGTTCGTCAGCCTACACATCTTGCACCGATCGTTTCAAGATGCGTAGGGTCGTCGGCATGACAAGTTGCACTGATCGTTCCATGATGAGTACGGCCGACGGCACGACAAGCTTGAGTTCGCTGCGGCTGCCCGACGGGTTCACCGACGCCTTCACCAGTCGGCTCGTCGAGGTGAACGGGCTGCGGCTGCACGCGGTCACCGGTGGGGACGGCCCGGCGCTGCTGCTGATCGGCGGGTGGCCCCAGACCTGGTACGCCTGGCGGGAGGTGATGCCCGCGCTCGCCCGCCGGCACACCGTCGTCGCCGTCGACTCGCGCGGGGCCGGGCTCTCCGACAAGCCCGACGACGGATACGACGCCGGCACGCTGGCCGCCGATCTGGTCGCGTTGATGGCCGCGCTCGGGCACGACCGGTTCGACGTGGTCGGCCACGACATCGGTACGTGGACCGGATACGCCCTTGCCGCCGATGACCCCGAGCGGGTGGGCCGGCTCGCCATCCTCGAAGCAGTGATCCCCGGTCTCACGCCGTCCCCGCCGTTCTTCGGCCCGGCCGCGGTCAACCTGAAGCTCTGGCAGTTCGGCTTCAACCGGCTCACCGACCTCAACGAGGAACTGGTCCGGGGACGGGAGCGGCTCTTCTTCGGCTACCAGTTCGCCACCAAGGCCGCCACGCGGACCGCGATCCCCGCGTACGCCGTCGACGTCTACGTCGACGCGATCACCGCGGATCCTCGCGCGCTGCGGGCGAGCTTCGCGTACTACCGGGCGCTGGACGAGACGATCGCGCAGAACGAGCAGCGCAGCAAGACCCGGCTGACGCTGCCGGTGCTCGCCCTCGGCGGCGCGCTGTGGAGCGGCGCGAGTGCCGCCCAGACGATGCGGCTGGCGGCCGACGACGTCACGGGGGTCGTCCTCGACGACTGCGGCCACTACCCGGCCGAGGAGCAGCCGGCGCGGTTTGTCGAGATCCTGGAGGACTTCCTCGCGGCCAACCGGTAGCAGGCACGCCACACAGCTGAACTTCGCGAACGACAGGCGGAGCTTCACAAACTCCGCTGCGTCGTCGAACAGGCCTCCGCCCTCCTCCACCAGTTCAAACACCTCGCCATCCGATGGGAACGACGCCTCGAACTCCACGACGCCTTCGTCTCCCTGGCATGCAGCCTCATCTGCCGGCGACGCCTCAAGAAGGCCAACCCATGTCCCTGTTACGAGCTCTTAGAGGTTCGTTGGAGGGGAGCCGGAGCCGGGTCTCTGCCGGCTGGGAACATGGCATGCCGACCCGGCCGGGGCCGGGAGCTACCCGGCGGTGGCCGGGGCCGCTTCGGGCATGAGATGCGTGGCGAACCAGCGGGTGCCGGCCTCCATCGACTCCTCGAATCCCCTGCCGGGCATGTAGAGACTGTGGTGTTCCGCGTCGATGACGGTGAGCTGCTTGGGCCCGTTCACCAGGTCGTAGAACTCCTGCACCAGCTCGGCCGGGATCAGGCTGTCGCGGGAACCGGTGATCATCAGTAGTGGGGTCGTGCCGATCCGCCCGGCGTAGGGACGCACGTCGAACTCGACCGCGTGCTCCAGCGAGCGGGTCGTGAACGAGTTCATCCAAGCCTTCGGCAGCCCGGCCGGTCCGCTGATCATGTAGTCGTAGCCTTCCTGGGTGTCGACGAGCGCGAACCCGCCTTCCGTCGCATCGGGGTGGCGCACGACGGGAGACAGCGACGGCCTTCCTCCTCCGAGCAGGTTCCGGCGCTCGACGTTGAACACCTCCCGGAAGGCGGCCAGGCCCTCCGAACCCAGGATGTGACGGGCGATCTCGGACCCCGCGATCCAGGGAGCCTGCGAGACGACAGCTCTGACGCGGGTGTCGATGCCGGCGACGGCCAGCACGTGGCCACCGCTGAAACTCGTCCCCCACAGCGCCACGCGGTCGGCATCGAAGGCGCTGCAGGACTGCGCGAACGTGATGGCCATCTGCATGTCCCGGCACTGGGTGACCGGGTCGAACTCCTGGCGCGGCTGACCGTCGCTGGGCCCGAAGCCGCGGTGGTCGTACAGGATCACCCCGAAACCGTGGTCGGCCAGCCACTGGGCCGCCGGGGCCAGGCGATCGGCGGAGTCGGCCATCCCGTGGGTCATGATCACCACGGGCACCGGGCCGCTCGTCCGGTCAGGTACGTAGGCGGTGCCTCGCAGCGTGAGGGCACCCTCGTACGAAGGAAACTCGATCTCTGTGTTCATGGCTTCTCTCCTGATTGATCAGGGGGTGAGAGGGCGGGCGACGGGCGACCTCACTGAGCGCCGGCGCGGGCCAGGGCCCAGTCGTTGTAGTCCTTCTCGGAGGTCTCGCGCCGCATCCGGGCGGAGGTCTCGACGTCCTCGCCGACCAGGTACCGAAGCTGCGTGCTGTCGTCGCCGGCCGCAGTGACGACGACTTCGGCCACCGTCTGGGCGGTCGCGAGCCGGTAGGGCCACTCCTGCTCGAACGCGCCCATCACCTGCTGTACGAGCGTTTCGTAGCCGGCGGCGACGGGGACGGCCTGAGAACTCTCGGCGGTGTGGGCCAGAAAGTTGGTTCCCCGCACCATCCCGGGCTCGACGAGCTTGACCGAGACCCCGCGCGCGGCTGCCTCGTACCGCAGGGATTCAGTGAAGCCTTCGACGGCGAACTTGGTGGCGCTGTAAATCGACAGCAGCGGCTCAGGGACGATCGCGGCCCCGGAACTGATCGCGATCAGGCACCCGCTGCCCTGGGCCGCGAGGATCGGCAGGGCGGCCTGCGTCACCTGCATCATCCCGAAGACGTTGGTCTCGAACAGCGCCCGGACGGTGGCCATCGGGGTGGACTCGAAGACGGAGAACAGCCCGGCGCCGGCGTTGTTGACGACGCAGTCGAGCCGGCCGAAGCGGGACAGGGCATCCCGGAGGGCGGCCTGGATCGAATCGGGGTCGGTGATGTCCAGCGCGCAGGTCAGCAGGCGCTCGGTGTCCGGGCCGAGGGGGCCCTCCGACGCCGGGCGGCGGGCCGTCGTGACGACGTTCCACCCCCGGTCCAGGAAGAGCGCGGCCGTGGCCTTGCCGAACCCCGACGAGCTGCCGGTGATCAGGACGGTCTTGCGGGTCTGTGTGCTCATGCATTGAGTCTCGACGCCACCCGCCCGGACTGTCTATCATCAATACTCCTACATTAGTTAGCGAGCGTCCGAATGACCGATCCCGTGGCCGATATGATCGGCCTGCTGCACCCGCGCGTCGTCCTCTGGAAACAGATCGAGGGCTCCGGGCGGTGGGCGCTGCGATTCGAGGCCAACCCCGACGTCAACTTCGGTGTGGTCACCACCGGCCACTGCTGGCTGCAGTGCGAGGGAGGCCCGGTCGGGCTCGCGAAGGGAGACTTCCTGCTGCTGTCGGGCCCGCCTGCCTTCACCTTCAGCAGTGACATCGGCGAGGACACCGGCCGGGACGTCGTCGACGGGGACCGGACACTGGCAGGCACCCAGGACAACCACCTGAGACTGGGCAGCGAAGGAGGGCCGGCAGTGCAGTTGCTCGCCGGGCACTTCGCGATCGAACCGGAAAACGCCGATCTCCTGCTGGACCTGCTGCCGACCGTGGTCCACCTGCGGGCGGCCACCGACGGCGCCGGACGGATCGCGAGCCTGCTCGAACTGATCGGCGACGAGGCCGGCGCCGACCGGCCCGGTGCGTCACTGGTACTGACCCGGCTCGTCGAAGTGATGCTGGTGGAGGCGCTGCGCAACGCCCCGGCGACGCCGGCGCAACCCCCGGCCGGCCTTCTGACAGGCCTGGGCGACCCCCCGGTAGCGGCTGCCCTGCACGCGATCCACGCGAACGCCGCCCAGCCCTGGACAGTGGCGACCCTGGCGGCCGAGGCACGGATCTCACGATCGGTCCTGGCCGAGCGGTTCGCCCGGCGCGTGGGCCTGACACCGATCGAGTACCTGCTGTCCTGGCGGATGGCCATGGCCAAACACGCTCTGCGACAAGGGGATCAGCCGATCGCCGAGATCGCCCGGATGGTTGGCTACGGCTCGACCAGTGCCTTCAGCACCGCGTTTTCCCGCGTTACCGGATCGGCTCCCGGCCGGTACGCCCGCCAGGGCTCGCCCCACGTGACCTCTGACCGGTAGTCGACGTAGGCGACTTCGTCCGGAACCTCACGGGCATTGCGCCTGAAGACATCGGCGAGCGTTGTGTCCGTCCAGTAGCCGGTGGCGGTGTATCTCTCGATCAACTCTTGTGTGAGGAGCGTGTCGTCCTGAGTGATGGCCATGAGGATCCCCTCGGTGAATGCTTGTGCGTCATCGGCTCGATCGAGCCCCTGAGGACACTTCGAGCACGTGGGTCTGCAACTCGGCGTGGGGCCTCGCTCACCTGAGGCCCCACGACGGGATCAGACGGTGAGGACGACCTTGCCCTGGAGGTGACCGCCGTCGAGCAGCCGGTGCGCGTCGGCGACGCGCTCGAACGGGAACGTCTCCTGCACGTGGACCCGGAGCCTGCCCTGTTCGACGAGTTCGACAAGACCCCGCAGGCCGACCGGATCGGGGTCGACCCCGATGCCACTGAAGCGCATGCCGACCGCCTCGTACCTGGCGACGAGCTCCGAATCCCCCTCGGCGACCGCCGTCACCAAGTGACCGCCCGGGCGGAGCACTTGCAGCGACCGCTCGACGGTGTCGCCACCGATCGTGTCGAGCACGACATCGATGTCGCGGACCGCCTCGGTGAAGTCGACCGCCGTGTAGTCGATCACCTCGTCGGCGCCGAACCCCTCGACGAACTTCCGCTTGCTCCCGCTTGCGGTCGCGATCACGTACGCGCCGAGCGCTTTCGCGATCTGGACCGCGACATGGCCGACCCCGCCGCCACCGCCGTGGACCAGGACGCGGTCGCCTTCGCGCACACCGGCAAGGTCGACGAGGCCCTGCCACGCCGTCAGCCCGACGACCGGCAGCGCCGCCGCCTCGACGTGCGAGAGCGACGCCGGCTTGCGTACCAGGTGCAACGCCGGCGCCGACACGACCTCGGCGTACGCGTTCGCCGCCCGCGGGAACAGCGGCATCCCGAACACCTCGTCGCCGGGCCTGAACCGATAGGTCAGCGACCCCTCCTCGACCACGCCGCTGATGTCCCAGCCGAGGACGAACGGCGGCCGGCCGAGCAGCGGGGGGAACTCGCCGGAGCGCAGGAGTGCCTCTATCGGGTTCAGCCCGATCGCCTTGACACGGACGAGGACCTCGGTCGGGAGGGGCTGGGGCTCGGGCTCGTCCACGATGGTGAGCACCTCGGGACCGCCGAGCGACTGCTGGGTGACAACTCGCATGACTCTCCTGTGCTTTGGAGCTTTGGAAGGGGGAGAGATCCCAGGCTATGTTTCCGACAGGAACCGGCAGGTACCTTAGGCGCCATGAGCGGTTACGGTCCCGGTGCTCCTTTTCTCGCCGACTGTCCGGGGCGTCTGACGGTCGAGCTCATCGCCGACAAGTGGACGGCGGTCGTGCTCTACGGCCTCAGCGAGGGACCGGTGCGCCATGGCGAGCTGATCGAGCTGATCGGCGGCATCTCCCGCAAGGTGCTCACCCAGACGCTCCGCCGGCTTGAGGCGCACGGACTCGTCCACCGTCACGCCTACGCCGAGGTGCCGCCCCGCGTCGAGTACGAGCTCACCCCGCTCGGGGCGACTCTGATCGATCCGATCCACATGCTGACCGAGTGGGCGAGGGAGAACGGCGACGCGGTGCTCGATGCGCTGGACGCCGATCCCGAGCCGATCGCCCATAGCGACTGAGGCCCCCGCCAGGGCAGCGACCTGCTGACGGATCCTAGGCGGGGGCCGGTCATGGGCTGGCCACTCTCGCCCAGCTCGTGGAGTACGCCGAACTCCACGGCATCCTCACCGCGCCGTACGTCGGCTCCGGAAGCTACCGCCGGCCCTGGGACACACTTACGCCCCAACCCGACGCCCCGGACACACCCGTACACCTGGCCCGGCCCGCCGCCCTGCCCACCCCAGAGAGTCTCCACCGGGTCGTCGTCACCGGCTCGGCCGGCTTCATCAGTACGCACCGGCGCCGGGCACTCCTGGAGACCGGGGCCACGGTGATCGACGTCGACACCGTCTTCCACCTCGCCCCACTGCCAGGAGAACACCCTTCCTGGGGAGCCGAGTTCGACGCCTTCATCGCCGCGAACATCCAGACGGTGCAGCGGATCATGGCTGCGGCGACGCGCCTCCGCGTCCGGCGCGTGGTCCTGGCGTCCTCGTCCAGCGTGTACGGCGCGACCGACGGATCCCCGAGCAAGGAAACGGACCGCACAGGGCCGCACGGGTATTGACGCCACCCCATCATCTTCTTAGATTGACAGCCATTGATGGACTCCAGTCCAAATATGCACCCAGGTCTCGCTATCTGTGCGGGACGAGACAGGAGGCAACGTGGCTTCCGTGGCATCCCGGACAGGCTGTGTCGAACTCGGACACGGCTGTCACGCCTGGATCGCGGGCGATGTCGGATGGGGCATGAGCAACGCCGGGCTGATCACCGGCCGGGGCGAGTCACTGCTCGTCGACACCCTCTACGACCTGCGGCTGACCCAGACCATGCTCGACGCGCTGACGCCGCTAACCGCCGTCGCACCGATCTCCACCGTGGTCAACACCCACGGCAACGGTGACCACTGGTTCGGCAACCAGCTCGTGGCCCACGCCGAGATCATCGCGGCCCGCGGGTCCGTGGCGGACATGCGTCAGGTGGGTCCGGCCGAGATGTTGGCGCTGACCGGCATGGACAGCCCCGCCGGACACTTCGCGCGACGGATCTTCGGCCGCTTCGACTACAGCGGCATCGAACCCGCCCTCCCGAACCGGACCTTCGACGGCGAGACCGTTCTGGACATCGGCGGCACCGAGGTCCGCCTCATCGACGTGGGTCCCGCGCACAGCGCCGGGGACACGATCGTGTACGTGCCGCGGGCCCGGACCGTCTACACCGGCGACATCGTCTTCGCCGGGGCGGCGCCGGTCGTCTGGCACGGCCCCTTCGCCCGCTGGCTCGCCGCCTGCGATCTGCTGCTGGGCCTCGACGCGGACATCGTCGTACCCGGCCACGGCCCCGTCACCACCAATCAGACCGTCCGCGAGATCCGCGACTACCTCGTATACGTCCATGAGCAGGCCACCGCCCGCTTCACCGCCGGAATGCCGGCCATGGACGCGGCCCGCGACATCTGCCTCGGCCGCTTCGCCGACCTGGACGAGAGCGAACGCCTCGCCGTCAACGTCCACACCGTCTACCGGGAACTCGACCCCGCACTGCCCCCGCTCGACGGCCCCGGTCTGTTCGGCCGCATGGCCGAACTCTGCCCCCGCGTCTGACGACGCCCCACCTGGTCTGCCCTGACCCCGCAAGGAGGAGACATGGTCTCCACTCCCGCCTACGACCCACCCGCCGCCCCGCCATCCGATGCCGCACCGGCCGCCACTGCGCGCCACACCGGCACGATCGTCGCCGGCTGTCTGGCCGTCTGCCTGGCCCAGATCGGACTGGTCCTGCCCGCCGCGATCAACGGCGTCATGCAGCGCACCCTCCAGACGTCCGGCGGCGAACTGACCTGGATCAGCGACGCCTTCCTGGTGCCCGCCGCCGTCCTCGCGCTCACCTTCGGCGTCGTGGGCGACCTGTACGGCCGTAAGAAACTGGTGGTCGGCGCGGCGCTGCTGTCCGCCGTCGGCTATCTGGTGTCGGCCACCTCCGACTCGGCGGCCCAGCTGATCACCGGCCAGGCGATCTCCGGCATCGGAGCCGCCGCGCTCTTCCCCGCCTCCCTGGCGATGGTCATCGCCGGCACGCCGACACCGGCCGCGCGCGCCAAGGGCCTGGCCTCCTGGACCACGGCCCTGTCCCTGGGTGCCCTGATCGCCCCGCTGATGTCCGGCGGAATCGTCGAACACGCCTCCTTCCAGTGGGCATTCGGCGTGACCGGAGTGCTCGCCGTGATCACCGCGGTGGGTGCCTGGCTGCTGGCCGCCGAGTCCAGCGCCCCCGAGGGCCGCTCGCTCGACTGGCCGGGACAGATCGCCATCGCCGTGGCCATGCTCACTCTCCTGTACGGCATCATCCAGGGCCCCTCCGACGGCTGGGGCTCGGCACCCGTCGTCGCGTGCTTCGTCGCCTTCGCCGTGTTCCTCGCCGTGTTCGTGCTGGTGGAGAACCGCAGCGCGGCCCCGATGCTACGCCTGGAGCTGTTCCGCATCCCGGCCTTCGCCGCGTCGGCCGCGATGGCGGTGATCGGCATGTTCGGCTTCCTCGGCGGCGCGTACGACCTGAGCATCCGCCTCGGCGTCATCCAGCACCAGAGCCCCTTCCAGGCCGCGGTGCCCTTCGTGGTCGTCCAGGGCATCACCCCGTTCATCTGGCCGCTGCTGGTCCGTCTGCTGCACCGCGTCGGCCCCGGCCCCATGCTGGTCACCGGGTTCGTCTCGCTGGCCGTCGCCCAACTGTGGCTGCGGGCGGTGCCGATCGACGAGACCGGACTGGTGCCCCTGCTCGGGCCGCTGGTGCTCAACGGTGTCGGCTTCGGTCTGGTCGTCGCGGCCCTCACCGCCGCCGCCGTCAACGTCGTACCGCCCACCCTGACCGGCATGGCCAGCGCCACCACCAGCCTGGTCCGCGACCTCGGCCAGACCCTCGGCCCGGCGGTCGTCGGCGCCGTCGCCCTCGGCCTGGCCACGAGTCAACTCACCGGCAGCCTCGCCGACTTGGGCCTCACCCCCAAGGAGCACGGCATCGCCTCCGCCGTCCTGCACGAGGGCGGCCCGCTCGCCCTGCACACCGCCGACCTCGGCCCGCTCAGCACCAAGCTCGCCCCGTACACCACCGACGCCCTGGCCCACGGCTACAACAACGGACTGATCCTCACCGCCGTCGCCTGTCTGGCAGCCGCCGCGATCGCCGCCGTATTCGTCGGCATCCGGCCCGGCGGCACACGGCCGGCCGAGGCGGAGGGGAGCACGGCATGAGGTTCGCGACCTTCGTCCACGACGGGAAACGGCGGTCGGGAGCCGTCGCCGACGACCAGGTCCACCCGTTCGAGCACCCCGTCGACCTACTGGACCTGATCGTGGAGGGCGAGCAGTCCCTACGCGGGGCGGGCGAACACGCCCTGACCGGCAGCCTGCCGCTGCCCCTGGCCGACGTACGCCTGCTGCCACCGTTCCAACCGCCCACCGTGCGCGACTACATGACCTTCGAGAGCCATGTCGAAGGCATCGCCCAGGGATACGGCGACACCGTCCCCGAGGAGTGGTACGCCGCGCCCGCGTTCTACTTCACCAACCCGTACGCGATGATCGGCGCCCACGACGACGTGCCCCTGCCGCCGGGCTGTCTCCGCTTCGACTACGAACTCGAAGTGGCCGCCGTCATCGGCAGGGCCGGCCGGGATCTGACCCCCGAGCAGGCACGCGACCACATCCTCGGCTACACGATTCTCAACGACTGGTCCGCCCGCGACCTTCAGGGCCGCGAGATGAAGGTGAAACTCGGCCCGGCCAAGGCCAAGGACACCGCCACCACCCTCGGCCCCTGGCTCGTCACCGCCGACGAACTGGAACCCCACCGCAACCCGGAAGGCTTCCTCGACCTCGCCCTGACCGTCCAGGTCAACGGCGAGAACGTCGGTCAGGATCAACTGGCCAACATGGCCTGGACGTTCGAGGAGATGACGGCGTACGCCTCCCGTGGCACCTGGATCCGGCCCGGTGACGTCCTGGGCTCCGGCACCTGCGGCAACGGCGGCTGCCTGGCCGAACTCTGGGGCCGCGCCGGCACCTTCGAACCCCCACCACTGGCCCCCGGCGACACCGTCACCATGACCGTCGAGGGCATCGGCACCATCAGCAACACCGTCGTCGAAGGCGTCGCTCCGGTGCCCCTGCCACCCGCCCGGCGCAGGTGATGACCCGACCCGATACAGCGTCCGGCACCGGGAGAAGGCATGAACAACGTGGACAAGGGCATGGCCTCGGCCGCCGATGCGGTCTCCGACTTACCGGGAGGGGGCCCCGCCAGCGGTAGGCGGCTTCGGGCTGTGCGGCATACCTGCCGTGCTCATCGGCACCCTGCCTGCGCAGGGCGCCGGCGGTCTGCGCATGCTCTCCAAGCGAAAGCGATCAATCCACCAGGCCAGTCTCGAACCGACCGCGAATCGCCCGCAGTTGACGTCCGTGTCGGAGGTGTGCGCTTCACCGTTCGACGAGTGCACCCCTGGGCGCTCGCCATCCCCCACGACGGAGTTACGCGGACACCGCGACCACGTGCTTGCCCACGACGCCGCCACGCTCGAACGCCTCGTGCGCCGCGGCGATGTCCGCGAGCGGGTAGACGCTGTCGACCACCGGGCGCAGCGCCCCTGACGTGACACGGTCGGCCAGGTCGCGCAGCACGGTGGTGCCGGGGTTGGCGCTGAAGGTGCGGATGCGGCGGGAGCCGTACACGCTCGACGCGGCGATCGCGGCCAGGGCGGACGCGGAGAGTCCGACGGTGACCATCCGGCCGCCCGCCGCCAACCGGCTCCGGTAGCAGTTCAGTTCCGTACCGACGGTGTCGACGATGACGTCGAAGGGGCCGATCGCGTCCGAGGTCGTCGAGCCGTAGTCGAGGACCTCGTCGGCGCCGAGGCTGGTGAGGACCGGTGCGTGGCGGTCGCGGGCAAGGGCCGTCACATGGCAGCCCAGCGTGTGGGCCAGTTGGACGACGGCCGTGCCGACCCCGCCCGCCGCGCCCCGGACGAGGACCCGCTCCCCCTTCGCCGCGTGCACGGAGTCCCGCAGCGCGAGAAGCGCCGTCGCACCCGTGACGACCAGGGAGGCCGCGTCGACCGACGAGACCCCGGCGGGAGCGAGCGAGATGCGGTCCGCGGAGACCACGACGTACTCGGCCGCTCCGGCGGTCACGTGCCGCTTGCGGGGATGCACCATGCCCCACACGCGGTCCCCGGCCCGGTAACCCTCGACATCCGCGCCTGTCTCGACGACGACGCCCGCGAAGTCCAGCCCCGCGCCGAGCGGGAAGCGGCGCCCGGAGACCATCTTCAACTCCCCCGCGCGGCCGAGTACGTCGTGCCCGTTCACGCTGGACGCCTCGACCGACACCAGGACCTCGCCCGCACCGGGAACAGGGTGGGCGACCTCGTTGACCCGCAGGACATCCGCTGCACCGTAACTCGTGATCTGGGCGGCCTTCATGGCGGTGTTCCTTCCGTGGTGGCTGGTGTGCATCCGATCCTGCCTCCGGCCGCCCGCATCACGGTCGTTCGCCTTTTCCTGGGACTGGCAGACCCACCCTCCCCGGCCGGACCCGCGCCATACTGACCCCGTGACCGACGACTCCCCCGACGCCCTCGCCGTGACCGGCGATCCCCGACGCGAACTCGCCGAGTTCCTGCGGACCCGCCGAACTCGCGTACGTCCACAGGACGTCGGCCTGGAACCGGGCCCGAGGCGGCGCGTCGCCGGGCTGCGGCGCGAGGAGTTGGCCCTGCTGGCCGGGGTCAGCTCGGACTACTACCAGCGCATGGAGCAGGGACGCGACGTACGCCCCTCCGAGCAGGTCCTGGACGCCCTGGCGCGCGCCCTGAACTTCACCGCCGAGGAGTCCCGGCACCTGCACGGCCTCGCCTCCGCCGCGCGCACGCCCGCCCGCCGCCCGCGCGAACACGCGCCGGAGGAAGTGCCGCCCACCACGCTGCGGCTGCTGCACACCATGCCCGCGCCCGCGTTGGTCGTCGGCCGCTTCCTGGACGTGCTGTCTTGGAGCCCGCTCGCCGGTGCCCTGCTGGGCGAGTTCACCCAGCAGCCCCAGGAGCAGCGCAACCTGCTGTCGCTGCTCCTGCACCCCGAGGCCGACCAGACCTGCCCGGAGCGGGCGGCCACCGTCGCCGAGCTGACCGCGATGCTCCGCGCGCAGGTCGCCGCCCATCCAGGGCACCCGCGCGCCGCGGAACTTGTCGGTGAACTCGCGGTCCACAGCGACGAGTTCGCCACTCTGTGGGCCCGCCACGACGTGGAGGAGACGACCCGCGGACAGATGCGCGTCAACCACCCACTGGTCGGAGAACTGAACCTGGACTGGGACGCCTACCCACTGCCCGGCGATCCCGGCCCGATGCTCATCGTCTACACCGCCGAGGACGGCGGGCCCGACGCCGAGCGACTCCAGCTCCTCGCCGGCCTGCTGAACGCCCGCTGATCCGAAAACCCCGGGCCCTGCGTCCGTTGACACAGCTCAGGCGGCCTGTTCCCCGGCCCCGGGCAGCGCATGCCCCGGCCTGGCCCAGCATGGCCTTCCGCTGGAGATTGCCGTGACGAGTGCAGCGGGCGGGCTGTCGGCCGGCCGACCCAGGACTTGTAGACAACTCTGTCACCGCAGGTCAGCGCCGATTATCGCGGTTGTCGCGGTGTGAAGACGCGGAATGCTTCGTCGACGAGGGGTTCGAGGTCGAGGACGCCGTCACTGTCGGTCCATCGGCTGACCGCGATATTGAGGCAGTCGAGAGCGACTGCCGCAAGGACCATGGCGCGCAGGCCGGGATCGTCGGTAGCTCCGTGACGTTCCGCGAGGGTGGCTACGAGCAGGGGTTGCCAGCCGGACTGCTTCTCCAGCCGCCGGGCGCAGAGCACGGGGGTGTCCTGGACGAGACGGGCCATCGCGAGAGAGCCGACCGGGTCCTGGCGGTCGATCGCGATGAGAGTGTCCAGAGCTCGTCGCAGGGCGGTCCAGTCGTCCTCGTCCACGGGGCGAGCACGCAGGGCGCCGGCGACCTGTCGGCCCTGGTCCGGCCGCGGCGGCGAGGTCGTTGACGGTGACCCGGTCGAAGCCTTCACGACCGAACAGGACGAGCCCGATCTGGGCGACTTCGGCCCTGATCGCGGCTCGTGCGATGTCTCTGGTGCTGGTACGCGGTGATTCGGCCACCTGGCAACCTACCCACATTCAACACCTACCATGAATATCGACCTCAAGACTCTAACTTGCGACTGAGTTTCACTTTTACTATCGTGTAGCACGATTGATTGAGTGAATCCATGAGAGGCCGCGTCGCCGGTTAACCAGCAAGGAGCGGCAACACAAGGGATCGGTACGTACGTCGACAGTCCGGAGCCGACCGGAGAGAGTCGGTCCGCGTTGCTCCTTCGGATGCGACCCGCGATGAGCCGCCGGCGACCCTGCCCGCGCCGAGCTGCGCCTGCCCGGCGCGATAAACGCCACATTTGTGCATGTTTGCGAACGAGAGCCGTCGAGGCTTCTGAAAGGACCACCCGCGATGAGATTTCTCCTCCTGGGCGCCACCGGCGCGACCGGCGGCCTGTTCACCGCCGCCGCCACCGCCGCCGGACACGAGGTGGTCGCCTTCGTACGCGACCCGGCCAAACTCGCCCCGCGCGAGCGGGTGACCGCCGCCGCCGGTGACGTCCGCGACGCCGATGCGCTGGCCCAGGCCATGCGCGGTGTGGACGCGGTGGTCAGCACCCTTGGGATCGGCAAGGCGAAGGACCCGGCGAACCTGATCACCGACAGCACGCGCGCACTCGTCCAGGCCGCCGAGGCCAGCGGTACCAAGCGAGTGGTGGTCATGTCGGCGTTCGGCGTCGGCGAGTCCCTGGCCAAGGCTTCCGGCGTCCTGCGGTTCCTCTACAAGGGCGGCCGGGCCACCTTCGCCGACAAGGCCGCCGGCGAGCGCATCCTCACCGCCTCCGCCCTGGACTGGACGCTCGTCTACCCGGTGCTGCTGACCAACAAGCCGGCCACGGCCGTCCAGGCCATCGACCTGAAGCAGCTCGACCGCCTGCCCGGCGTACCCAGGATCTCCCGGGCCGATGTCGCCGAGTTCCTGCTCAACACCGCCACCGAGGGCACATGGTCCCGGCGCACCGCGGTGCTCACGAAGTAGAGCCGTCTCCCCTGTCCAACTCGCCGGGAGCACTTACGGCTTCCATCCCCGCCCCCCGCCTGCACCCCTCCTCGCGTCTCGCGTATCACTCGGAAGACCGGCCTTGACGTCTTGCCGGCCAGAACGGTCGCGGCAAGCCGGTCGTATGCGGGTCCACAAGCAGATCGAGGACGCGCTCCGCGTTCCGGTGGCCGACGTCCGTGCAGGTCAGGTCACCGGCGGCGACCCGACCCCGTTCCGGATGTCGGGCCCATGCCGGGCCGGGACTCGATGATCGCCGCCTGCGGACGACTGCGAAAGGTCAAGTGGATCTGCTTGTTCATGCGTTTGAGCCGGTCCTCCAGGGCCAGGATCGTTTCCGCCGGGTCAGCGATGATCCGGGCGACGACGTCCTCTCCGGGCAGCGCGGCCACCCAGGCCTGCGTGGCCTCCAGCGCGGTGGCCACGACCGTGTCGGCGCCGGTGGCCCCGCCGGCCTGGGTGACCGGGACGGTTTCGATGATGGAGGGAGTTGGTCGTCGCCGTGAACGCCATGCCCTGCCGGCGCCGGTGAGCGCTCCGGAGACCAGCAGGAGCGAGAGTCAGGTCGTGGCGGGCAGGTCGAGAATTTTGGCAGTCGTCTCCCACAGTTGGGTGGCCAGTGCTTCGTCCTGGGCCTGCTTCGACGTTCGGGCGTTCGGCTTCAGCCGGTTGACGTACTGGCCGTTGACCTTCTGGGGGTCGGACAGGGCGGCGAGCATGACCAGAGGGCGGGCGCCCTCCTCGTTGTCCTTGGTGAACAGCCGGCGTCCGAGGCGGGTGCGGTAGATGAGCCTGCCGATGGACTTGGCCTCACGGCCGAAGTCCGAGTCGATCGTTCCCGGGTGGAACGCCACCGAGGTGATGTTCGTCCGTGACGCCCGCCGTGCGATCTCGCGGCTGAACAGCACGTTGGCGAGCTTCGCCGCTGAGTACGCCGTGCTGTAGGAGCGTTTTTCGAACTCCAGGTCGTCCAGCTGGATCCGGCCGGACCAGTGCGCGGCGCTGCTGGTGACGATGACGTTGGCCCGCGAGGCGGACAGTCGATCGTGCAGGAGTGCCTGGAGCAGGTACGGCGCGAGATGGTTCGTCTGGAACGTGATGTCGTGGCCGTCCTCGGAGAGCCGGCGCTCGGCGATCATGGCGCCGGCGTTGTGGGCCAGGACGTCGATGGTGGGACAGCGGTCGAGGATGCGGGCGGCCAGCTCCCGTACGTCGGAGAGCCGCGCGAAGTCGGCGACGAGGGTCTGCGTGCCGAGCTCCGCGGACAGCGCGGCCGCGCGCTGCGGCGACCGGCCGACAGGGACCACCGTCGCGCCGCGTGCCGCGAGTGTTCTCGCGGCGGATGCTCCGATGCCCGAGGTGGCACCAGTGATCACAATGGTTTTGCCCGTCAGGTCTCCGGTCATGACTGCGCCTCTCCTGGGCCCCGCCCGCTGCCCAACCCTGTCCAGCCCCATCTAACAAACAAACTAGTTCGTAAGATGGAAGCAGCAGGAGTGGCGCAAGTCAAACGAACTGTTTCGTCTGTAGACTGTCCGGCATGCGAAGGACGGGTGCGGAAGCCAGGCAGCGGATTCTCGAGGCGGCCATGGAGGAGTTCACCCGCCATGGAGCGGACGGTGCTCGCATCGACCGGATCGCGCGGAACGCCGGCGCCAGCAAGGAGCGTCTCTACGCGTACTTCGGTGACAAGCAGAGCCTGTTCGACGAGGTTGTGCGCAGTGCCGTGGAACGCAGCTCGATGGCGGTCGACCTCGAGGCCGACGATCTCGTGGCCTACGCCCTGAGGCTGGCGAGGCACTTCTTCCGGCACCCCGACGATCTGCGGATGCTGGCCTGGATGCGGCTGGAGGAGCAGTGCGAACAGGTCCTGGCCATCGACTCCCTCGTCTCCCATCACGAGCGGAAACTCGCCGCCGTCCGGCGAGCACAGGACGCGGGCACCGTCGACACCGTCTGGGACCCCGCGGAACTCCTCCAGGTCGTGCTCGCCACCGCCACGTACTGGGCGCGCGCGTCCGGCACCGGCGGACTGTCCGAGGAACGCTGCCTGGCGGTCGTAGAAGAGGCGGTCCGGCGTCTCATCGCGCCGCGATGACCGCCCGCCGGGGCAGCCGACAGGGAGCGAGCTGATCAGTGACGGGCGTCCCGTCACTGCCGCATGACACGGCCGAAGTGCCCGTCCGGGCAGACCTGGGCAGCTCCACACGGCCCTGCCCAGGGCTGGGCCGAGGAGAAGCGGCAAGCTGTTGCTTGGTACCGGTCTGGCAGACGGGCAGGTTGACGCGCCGGGGAAGAACGCGTCCGGTGCTCCGTGACGCCTCGCCCGCCGAGCTGCCCGGTGTCGGAACCATCGGGAGCATGAGGAGGAGCCAGGTCAGGCGGGCCGTTACGGTCGAAGTCCTGAGGCAGCCGCGCTGGGGCCAGTCGGTGGCCACGCCGGTGAGCGAACCGGCGAGGAATGAGACGGGCACGTCGCACGCCAAGTCGTCCGACAAGACGGCTGTTGCCGAGGGCAGACACGACACGCCGACGGATTCCCGATTGCTGAGCCGGGGAGGCGTGGGCGGCCCGGCCGGCGCACGTCTGCGGTCATCCGGAGGAGTTCAGGCGTCCGAGTCGTCGCTCGTGGATCGGCGTGCCCGCTGTTGGAGCTCCCCCAGATAGGCGGCGACGGCGTCCCGGTTGCGGGTGAGGATGTCGATGCGCTCGGTCAGCCGGTCGCGTTCGGCTTCCAGTGCCGTCACCGTCTCGGGGAGGACGCCGCCGAAGACGATCGGGTCGCGGGGCGATTCCATGCAGGGCAGGATGGCGCGGATCACGTCCGTCGACAGGCCGGCTCCCAGCAACTCGCGGATCTGCCGGACTCGGCCCAGGGTCGTCTCGCTGTAGTCCCGGTAGTTGTTGGCCTCGCGCGTCGAGGTGATCAGACCCTTCGCCTCGTAGAACCGCACCTGCCGTGGGGTGGCGTCCGCCCGTGCGGCCAACTCGCCGATGCGCATGGCCGCAGACTACTCCTTGACCTTGACACCGGCGTCAAGGTTCGAGGCTGGGGGCATGACCGAACTGAGCGGAACCGTCAGCGCACCTTTCGAGCCCGTCCGCGACGCCGTCCTCGACCAGCTGCGGAATGGTGCCGAGGTGGGCCTGTCCCTCGGAGTCGACGTGGACGGCGAGAAGGTGGTGGACCTGTGGGGCGGCCACCGGGACGCGGCCCGCACACAGCCCTGGCAGCGCGACACGATCACCAACGTGTGGTCGATCACCAAGACCGTGACCAGCCTCGCCGCCCTGTTGCTCGTCGACGCCGGCGAGTTGGACGTATACGCCCCGGCGGCCCGCTACTGGCCCGAGTTCGCCGCGAACGGCAAACAGGACATCGAGGTGCGGCACCTGCTGTCCCACACCTCGGGAGTGTCAGGCCTGGACCACCCGGCCCGGCTCGAGGATCTTTACGACGTCCGCGAGGCGGCGGCCCGGATGGCTTCCCAGGCGCCCTGGTGGCGGCCCGGCGCGGCCTCCGGCTACCACGTCCTGGACTACGGCCACCTCGTCGGCGAACTGGTGCATCGTCTGACCGGTCTTCCGCTGCGCGACTTCGTGCGCCGGCACATCGTCGAGCCGCTCGGTGCCGATTTCCGCATCGGGCTGGCCGAGGCGGACCTCGGGCGGGTCGCCGACATCATTCCTCCCGCACTCGACTTCGACGCGTCGGTACTCGACCACGACACCGTGGCGTACAAGACCTTCACGGGCCCTTCCTTCCGTGCGTCGGCGGCCAACTCCGCGGCCTGGCGCGCCGCGGACCTGGGCGCGGCCAACGGGCACGGCAACGCCCTGTCCGTGGCCGACATCCTCGCGCCGGTGTCCCGCGAAGGCGCCACCGCCCACGGCAGACTCCTGCGACCCGACACCGTCAAGCTCATCTTCGACGAGCAGTCCCGCGGTGCCGATCTCGTCAACGGCCTCCACCTCAGGTGGGGCATCGGATACGCGCTGCCCGACCGGCGCACCCTGCCCTGGATCCCCGACGGGCGCATCGCGTTCTGGGGCGGCTGGGGAGGCTCCATGGCCGTCATGGACCTCGACCGGCGCATGACGATCAGCTACGTCATGAACAACATGGGACCCGACATCCTGGGCTCCCCACGAGCCGCCGCCTACGTCACCGCCGTCTACAGCGCCCTCGGAATCACCCCTTCGGCCTGACAGCCAGTAGCCTGCCCGTCCCCGCCCGAGCGGGCGCGAGCAGTCAGGGGCGGCGCAGGAGCTGCGGCCTCAGGACACCTGGAGCAGCAGGATGCGGTCGCCGCCGTCCTCCGGGGAGCCCTTGCCTTCCGTGTTGCTGGTGACCAGCCACAGCCTGTCGCCGCCCGCCGCCACCACCGTGCGCAGCCTGCCGTACGAACCCTCCAGCGCGGCCGACGGCTCGCCCGCGGCTCCGGCCTGGGCGTCTGCCGCTGGGTCGTGGAGGGTGCCATCGTGCTTCTCTGCTGCGCTGGTTCCGCCGTCTGCGCATTCGCCGGGAGATCCGCGACGACATCCACCTGGCCTTCGTCGCCCTTGGCTGCGCGACCTGCTGACGGTGACTCCGTAACGGGCTCTGCTAGGAGTTTTTCGCCGCTCGGGCGCGATGGGCCGCGACCGTCGTCCGGCTCGCGCACGGGTTGGAGCAGAACCGGCGCGTCCGGTTGCGTGACTGGTCCACGAAGTAGTTTCCGCACCCGGCCGCGGCGCACCGCCCCAGCGTCACCGCGGGATCCCCGGCCGCGACGAGGGCGAGCTTGGCGGCGAGCAGCTGGCCGACCCAGCGCTTGGCCGGGGTGCCGTTGCGGCTGAAGTGGATGTGCCAGCCGTCGTGGCCGTCGTGGTCGGACAGGTGCATCTCCGGCGGATAGTCGCGCAGCAGGCGGTGCACGGCGTCGGGGGCGGCGCCGTCGACCGACTGCGCCAGGGCCGTGCGCACGAGGTCCGGCAGCTCGCCGTAGTCACCGCCCGGCGGCGGAGTGACCTCGTGTTCTGCGAAGAACGCGGCGACCAGTTCGCCGTGCTGGTCGAGGGTCCCGGTATTGGCCAGCTCGACGGCCAGCCGCGTCACGTTCCCAATGTAGTCACCGTATTGCACTTGACCGCCTACATCGCCGCTTCTTCATGTAGGTGTCATGTTACCCGATGACGCCTACGTGGCCCGTCGCCTGCAACTGCTCGGGGAGTGGGACGCCGCGCTGGCCGCCTTGGGTCCGGACGCCGAGCCCGAGCTGCGGGCGGAGATCGCCGTCGACTGCTGGTTCTTCCGGATCGAGGGTCATGAGGAGGCCGAGAAGGCGGTCGCGGCACTCGATCCCGCATCGCCGACCGCGCACCTGCTCACGGCGCGACTGTCCTACAGCCGCCTGTTGTTCCAGCGCGATCCCCGCGCCGACGACCGTGCCGTGGCCGAGGCCGGCGCCCTCCCGCGCTACGAGACAGCTCTCGAAAACGCGACGAAGTACGGCGACGGCTACTTCGAGTCCTACATCGTCCGGCACCTCGCACCGCACAAGGAGCCCACCGAGCGGATCGCGATGCTGCGCCGTTCACTCCACCTGCGCGCCGCGCTCGGCGCCCGGCCCCAGACAGTCGCAGCGCAGGCCCTCTTCGCCGACAACCTCCCCGAAAACGACCCCGAACGCGCCGAGCTGATGCGGACGTTCCGCCCGGGTGCGGAAGAACTGCACATCGGCTGGCTCCTGTACGAGGACTGATCCGCCGAGCGCCCCGGCCGCGAGCAAAGATCGGCGGGGCCGGCCATCCCAGGCCTCTCCCGCATCCCCCGGCCCCGGGACTGAAGTGATGCGGGCGTCCCGGACACCTGCGGTCACCCATGACCTGCGCAGCAGTGGTGTGGTCCCGTCCCATGGACCGTCCTCGATCCCTCACAGCCTTCACGTGTTCGCCTTCGCCTCGGCTCCCTACGGCATGGTCAATTCGCCGGCGCGCAGGGCCGCGGTGACGCCGCCGTCCATGAGGAGGTCGGCTCCGGTGATGAAGCCGGCTTCGCGGCCGAGCAGGAAGGCGGCGGCAGCGGCGACCTCCTCGGAGGTGCCGAAGCGCTTGGCGGCCGAAGCCTCGCGCACCTTCTCGAACCACTCGCGGCGCGGGCCGGAGAGTTCATCGAGGGCCAGCGGGGTGATGATCACGCCGGGGCTGACGGCGTTGACGCGGGCTCCGCGCCTGCCCCACGCCGCGGCGGCGGTCTGCACGCGCAGCGAGTTGGCCCGCTTGGACATCGCGTAGGCGTGGACGGAGGTGCCGATCCGGTCGGGCTGCAGGAACGGCAGCGCGAGCAGCTGGGAGGTCTCGGTGGTCGCGAGGGCGTGCTCGATCTCGGGCGGGTAGGGGCTCTCCCGGTGTCCGGCCATGCTGGCGACCACGATGCCGGCCCCGCCGGGTGCGATCACGCGGGCGAAGGCGTCGAGGACGTACGCCGTGCCGAGCAGGTCGACGTGCAGCAGCCGCTCGATGCTCGCCTGGGTGGGTGAGACACCGGCGGCCTGGATCACCTGGGTGACCGCACCCATCCCGGCGGCCGTGGCGGCCAGCGCCTCGACCTGGGCCAGGTCGGAGATGTCGGAGGCCTGGACGGCCACCTCGTAGCCCTCGCCGCGCAGCTGGTCGGCGGCGGCCTGCGAGGCCTTGTCGTCATGGGCGGCCAGCAGCAGGGTGCGGCCGGTGCCGACCCGGCGGGCGATGGCCAGGCCGATGCTGCCGGGGCCGATGACGACGACGATCTCCTTGACGGCCTGGTGTTCGTTGCTCATGTCTCGGACTTCTTTCTTGCTGCGTTCTCGGGGTGGTCGGGTGCTCAGGACGTAACCGACTGATCGGTCAGCTGCTCGTTGCCCGGGCCCCGACCGACCGGCTAGGACGCGGAGGCGGCGAACAGGGCAGAGAAGCTGATCTTCCCTTGTTGCAGTTTCGCGTCGCGGGACTCGGCGAACCCGCCGTCGGTGACGTACAGCTTCTGTCCGCGCACCACGGTGGCGGTCGGCGAGGCGAGCCCGTCCGCGCCGGTCAGGACGGTCTTCCTGGCGCCGTTCGGGTAGATCACCGCGACCTCGTCGGCGCTGTTCAGCGCGGCGAACACCACGTCGGACCGGCCGCTCAGGAAGTTGAAGTCGTCGATGCCCACGACGCCGCTGGTCACGACGTGGACCCGGCCGGCCGAACCGGTGGCGGTGACCGGCACGCGCAGCAGCGTGCCCTTGCTGAAGTTGGAGACCCACACGGCGCCGTTGTGGAAGCGGAGCCCGTTCGCGCCCAACGGCAGCGGGGCCTGGGCCGGCGCGAGGGAGGCGTCGGCCAGCCACTGGGTCGCCGTACCGCCCGAGACCGGAACGGTCCAGACGGCGCCCTTGAAGCTTTCGGCGACGTACAGGGTGCGTCCGGCCGGGTCGATGGCCAGGCCGTTGGGTAGTTCACCCGCGGGCAGGGCGGCGATACGCCGGGGGCTTTTGCCCAGGGGCAGTTTCCACACGCCGGACCGTGCAGCGTCGGTGGAGGACACGTTGTAGTAGACGCTGCCGTCGTGGCCGCGCGTGTTGCCGGTGATCATGTCACCCGGCTGACCGGCGACGAGCACCTCACGGTGGCCGGACACATCGACGCGCACGAGCGCCGGACGCCTGCCCGCCGAACCGCCCAGCATCGAGACGGTCAGCGAGCCGTCCGGGTTCAGGGTGACGTTCTCGGGCGCGTCACCGACGGCGAAGTCGAACGCGGCGAGGGTCTTCACCTGGGTGACGACCGGCTTCGGCTTGGCCTGGCTGTTCGCGGCGGACGCGTACGGCGCCGAGACGAGCACGGCCGACGTCGCGGCAACCGCCGTCGCGAGTCTGAACCGCTTCTTCAAGAGGATTCCTCTGTGGTTCATCGCATTCTCTTCGTGTTGCGGCCGTGGCCTCACCCCCCGGCCCTGGGCAGCCCTCGGCAGGGTGCGGCAGAGCTGGAGGAGAAACAGCGGCTCCAGTAGCGACTGCCCCACGAGAGTGGGCAGTTCGTCGGGCTCTGAGGGGCCATGCGTGGCTGCTCGGCCCAATGCCAAGCTAGGGGCCTGGCCCGGTGGGTGACAGGTCGGGCCGTACCGGGGAGCGGCGTTCCAGGCTGTGGCACGGCCCCCCACCCGCCGAACAGCCCGCCGCCACGCACCGTGGGGGAACGGTGTTCGCGGCGGTCACCGTATGGGGATTCCGGCCGCCGGGGGCTCGTGTTCCGAACAGCGGCAGCAGGCGCACGCCGACGTCGAGACGAGGGCCGACTCCCCCGCCTCTTGGCCGCCCGGAGTGCCGCGCGGTGTTATCCGAGGCCCTCGGCGAGGCGGAAGTCGTCGTCGACCAGGCCCAGTCGGTGGGCCACGACCGCGGCCTGGACGCGGTTGCGCAGTCGCAGTTTGTCCGTGACGGAGGCGACGTGGGTCTTGACCGTGGTCACGCCGAGGTGGAGGGTCTCGGCGATCTCGGCGTTGGACTGTCCGACGCCGACGAGGGCGAGTACGTCTCGTTCGCGGGGTGTGAGGGTTGCCAGAATCGCCGGGTCGGCCGTGTCGCCGGTGACGTCCTGGTGGTGTGACTGGACGGCGCGCCGGACGACGCGCGCCATGACCGCGGGCGCGAGAAGCGACTCGCCCTGCGCGGCTCGCCGTACGGCGGACAGCATCGCGTCGGGCTCGCCGTCCTTCAGCAGATAGCCGACCGCCCCGGCGCGCAGGGCACCGTAGACCTCGGCGTCGTCGTCGAAGGTCGTGAGCATCACGACGCGCGTTGCCGGGAGGGTCTTGAGGATGCGGCGGGTCGCCTCGATTCCGTCGACCCGTGGCATGCGCAGGTCCATGAGGATCACGTCCGGGCGCAGGCGCTCGGCCAGCCGTACGGCTTCGAGTCCGTCCGTGGCCTCGCCGATCACGTCTTCCCCGGCTGTACGCAGGAGGAGCGTGACTCCGGCCCGTACGAGGGTCTGGTCGTCGACGACGAGTACGCGGATCATGAGCGGGCTCCCAGGGGCAGCGTGACGCGCAGTCGCCAGCCGCCGGTGCGGGTGGGGCCGGCGGCGAGGGTGCCACCGAGGATCTCGACGCGTTCGCGCATGCCGGCGAGGCCGTGTCCCGACGCGGGCAGAGTCGGATGCGGGCCGACCGGGCCGGAGTTGGCCACTTCCACCGACAGCTGGGTGTCGTCGACGTCCACAGTGGTCTCGACCTCGGCGCCCGGTCCGGCGTGCTTGAGCGCGTTGGTGAGTGCCTCCTGCACCACGCGGGCGGCCGTCACCCGGAGCGTGAGCGGTGCCTCGACCGTGCCGTCGTCCAGGTGGGCGACCACGTGCAGTCCGGCGGTACGGCTGCGCTGGACCGCGTCGGCGATCATCTGCTCGGGGTCGACCAGGGATTCCTGCTCGGAGGGGTTCCGAAGCACGCGCAGCAGGCTGCGCAGGTCGACGAGGGCCTCGCCCGCGCTCGTGTGGATCGCGCCCAACGAGTCGACGGCCACCCTCAGGCGCTGTTCGGGATCGGGTGCGTGGGTCGCGGCGTACTGGGCCGTTCCCGCTTGGAGCGCGATCGCGGACACGTGGTGTGCCACCAGGTCGTGCAGATCGCCTGCGATCCGGGCGCGCTCGGCCAGCCGAACGGCCTGCGTCTCGGCGTCCCGCCGCTGCTCGGCGTCGCGGACCCGTTCCTCGGCGACGGCCGCGGCCAGGCGGACGCCGGCGAGGTAACGCCCGAAGGCGACCGGCGCCGCCACCGTCAACGCCAGCGTGACGATCCGCACCAGCCCGTCGACGCCCGTCAGCAACCCGCCGTCGTCACTGCCGAACGCCACGAGGATGGTCGCGTACCCGACGAGGTACGCGGCGGCGGTGGCGAGCCAGCGATGCCGGTACGCCACCGCTCCCAGCGCCACCACCCCGGCCAGCGGGGCGACATGGCTGCCCGCGGGGAGGGCGGCGTCGCCGACGAGGGTCAGGACCACCTCGACCGCGAAGACGATCAGGGGCACATGGCGTACGAGGCCGAGCGCCACGGCCGCCGTCCCGACCAGGATCCACTCCGTGGCCCCGCCGCTGGACGGTGGGCCCAGGACGATGCTCACCGCCCCGAACCCGCCCGCGACGCCCACGATCGCGGCGTCGAGCCAGGACCATCGAGCACGGAATCTCTCCACCTGGCCAGACTACGGCGCGATCGCCGACGGGCCCCTCCTCCGATCGGCCACCCCGTCTCCTCCTTCTGGCCGCGGATGCGGCCCCTGGCACGAAGCCGGCGGGCGTGCATCTCCCTAGCGTCGATGCCCTGACCACCGTCGCCGCGTGTCCCGCGGCGGCCGTTCACGAAGGGCACGTGACGTGACGTTTTTCGGGGAGTTCCTGCGCAGTCCACTGACCGTGGGGGCGGTCGCGCCGAGCAGCGGCGCGCTCGCTCGGGTGGTCACGGCGCCGGTGCCGGGGAGCGGCGATCCGGTGGTGGTCGAACTGGGCCCGGGTACGGGCGCGTTCACGGGTGCCATTCAGCGCCGTCTCGGCGGCCGGGGCCGGCACATCGCCGTGGAGATCAACGAGCGGTTCGCATCGCGGCTGGCGGCCCGGCATCCGGGGGTGGACGTGGCGCTGGCCGACGCCGGGGGCCTCGCCGGAGTGCTCGGCGAGCGTGGCATCGAACGGGCCGACGTGATCGTCAGCGGCCTGCCGTGGGTGGCGTTCGGCGAGAACGAGCGCCGTGAGGTTCTCGCGGCGGTGGTGGGCGGGCTGTCGGAGTCCGGGGCCTTCACGACGTTCGCGTACGTGCATGCCCGCTGGGCGAGTCCGGCGCGGCGGCTGCTGCGGTCGCTGGAGGCGCGCTTCGACGAGGTCGTGGTGGGCCGGACGGTGTGGGGCAACCTGCCGCCGGCCCTGGTCTACCACTGCCGTCGACCGGCCTGGTGATCCGAGTTGCCGATGATCCACGTTGCTGGTGCTCCGCGTTGCTGATGCGAAGTCCAGATGGCACGTCAATCCAGATGGCACGTCAAGGAGAGGGATTGTGATGGCAGACATCGACGACCGGAGCCCGGTGGTGGGTCCGTTGGGCCGGCTGGGCCGGTTCGCGTACCGGCGTCGTGGCCGGGTGGTGCTGTTGTGGCTGGCCGGGCTGGTGGCGGCCGTGGCGCTGTCGGCGGCGTTCGCGGGTGAGTTCACCGCGGACTACTCGGCACCCGGGTCGGACTCGAAGAAGGCCCAACAGGTGCTGGAGCAGCGGTTCCCGAGCCAGTCCAACGCGGTCGTCACGGTCGTGGTGCGGGCGGACGCCGGCGTGCGGGACGCGGGTGTCCGGCGCGAGGTGACCGAGGTGCTGGACGAGCTGACGACGGTGCCGCACGTAGCCGGGGTCGACGATCCGTACGCGACCCCGGGCGCGGTGTCCGCCGACGGGCGCACCCTGCTGGCGAACCTGCGCCTCGACGTGGTGAACGCGACGGACATGCCGGTCGAGGACAGCACCCGGCTGATCGACGTCGCGGAGGAGAGCAGTACGGCCGGAATGCGGGTGGCACTCGGCGGGCAGGCGATCTTCCTGGCCGAGGGCGGCTCGGTCGGGTCGGAGGCGATCGGGCTGGCGGTCGCCGCCCTGATCCTGCTGCTGACCTTCGGCAGCGTGGTCGCGGCCGGGCTGCCGCTGCTCGTCGCGGTGGCGGGGCTGGTGGTCAGCGGCGCGTTGACCGGTGTGGTGATCCGGTTCGTCGACGCGCCCGAGTGGTCGACGTCGCTCGCGGCCATGCTGGGCATTGGCATCGGTATCGACTACGTCCTGTTGATGGTGACCCGGTTCCGTGAGTGGCGGGCGGCCGGGCTGGACCCGGAGGCGGCCACGGTGGCGACCCTCGACACGGCCGGACGCTCGGTCGTGGTCGCCGGTGTCACGGTCGTCGTCAGCCTGCTCGGCCTGTTCGCCATGGGTCTGTCGTACATGCGTGGTGCCGCGCTGGTGGCGATCGTCGGGGTTCTGGTCGTGCTGGCCGCGAGCGTGACGCTGTTCCCGGCGCTGCTCGGCTACCTGGGTCGTCACGTCGACCGGTTGCGGCTGCCAGGTCGCCGCCGCACGGCCGTGGTGAGCGCCGACGGGCACGTCAAGCCCAGTCGGGCCTGGCTGCGGTGGAGCGGGCTCGTCCAGCGCCACCGGTACGTGACGGGGGCGGTCGGCCTGGCCGCGATGCTCGCGCTGGCCGTGCCTTTCCTGAACGTCCAGTTCGGTTTCCCGGATGCGGGCAACAACCAGGCCGAGACGACGACCCGGCAGTCGTACGACCTCATCTCCGACGGGTTCGGGATCGGCGCCAACGGGCCCGTCCGCCTGGCCGTCCGACTCCCCGACGGCGACGACGCGATCCTGACCCGGCTGAGTGCCGCAGCCACCGACACACCCGGCGTCGCGTCGGTCTCGCCACCGCTGCTCAACCAGGCCGGTGACACCGCCGTCCTGACCCTCACGCCGACCACCGGCCCCCAGGACCAGGCCACGCAGGATCTGGTGCACCGCCTGCGGGACACCACCGTCCCGTCGGCCGTCGACGGTACGGACGCGACGGTCCTGGTCGGCGGGACCGCGGCGACGTCGATCGACAGCACCACCGATCTGGCCGGCCGCATCCCGTATCTGATCGCCGGGGTCGTCCTGCTGTCGATGCTGTTGCTGCTCGTCGCGTTCCGCAGCGTCGCCGTGGCGGTCAAGGCCGCCGTGATGAACCTGCTGTCCGTCGCGGCCTCGTACGGGGTGGTCGCCCTGGTCCTGCAAGGCGGCTGGGCAGGGCAGTTGATCGGGATCGACACCCCCACACCGTTGCCGCCGTTCGTCACCGTCCTCATGTTCGCGGTGCTGTTCGGGCTGTCCATGGACTACGAGGTGTTCCTCCTCAGCCGGGTGCGCGAGTCGTGGATCCGGACCGGCGACAACGCCCGGGCGGTGACGGAGGGGCTCGCCGGCACCGGCCGGGTCATCACCGCCGCTGCCGCGATCATGATCGCGGTGTTCGTGGCGTTCGTGCCGAGCCCGGACGTGGTCCTGAAGCTCATCGGCGTCGGCATGGCCGCCGCCATCCTCCTCGACGCGACTGTCGTACGGCTCCTGCTGGTCCCGGCGGCGATGCACATGCTCGGCCGGTTCAACTGGTGGATCCCGCGCCGACTCGACCGCAGGTTGCCGCAGTTGCACGTCGAGGGCCACCCGGAGCACCACGCCAAGGCCCCGTCCGGCCCAGCGCCCGTACGCGTCTGACCCTCCCCCGCGGCGATGGGACACCCGGTCGGCCATCACACGTCTGGTGGCCGACCGTTCAGCAAGAGCAGGAGAGGACCGAAATCATGACAGTGCAGAGAGCCAGGCAGGTCGCCAGGCAGGCCGCCATGTCGCCGGCTGCGGCGGGAACCAGGTTCGGCCGCCTCGGCCGGCTGAGGAAGGAGGAGCAGTGACGGAGACAGTACTGGTCACGGGCGGCACGGGGTACGTAGCCGGCTGGGTCGTCGTCGGGCTGCTCGAGCGCGGCTACGAGGTCCGCACGACGGTGCGCAGCCCCGAAAGGGAGAGGGCGGTCCGCGACGCGGTGGCGGCCGTAACGGCTCCGGGCGACCGGCTGAGCTTCGCCGTCGCCGACCTCACCGCCGATGAGGGGTGGGATGCCGCGATGGCGGGCGTCGACCACGTACTGCACGTGGCCTCTCCGCTCGGGGACGAGAACACGCGCGACGCCGAGGCGCTCATCGTCCCGGCCAGGGACGGCACTCTGCGCGTGCTGCGGGCGGCGACGGCGGCCGGCGTGAAGCGCGTCGTGATGACGTCCGCGGCGAACGCCGCCAGTCCGTCCTCCTACACGGAGGAGGGCGTGACCGACGAGACGTTGTGGACCGACCCGGACGATCCGACGTTGATCCCCTACCGCAGGTCCAAGACGGTTGCCGAGAAGGCAGCCTGGGACTTCATCGCCGGCCACGAGGGCCCGACCACGCTGACGACGATTCTGCCCGGCGCCGTGTTCGGCCCGATCCTCACCACCCGCAACCTCGGCTCGGTCCGGATCATCGAGCGCATGGTGGCAGGCAAGATGCCGGGCACTCCACGGATCGGGCTGGAGATCGTCGACGTCCGCGACCTCGCGGACGTCCACATCCGTGCGATGACATCGCCGGAAGCCGCGGGACAACGGTTCCTGGCCACGGGAGAGTTCACCTGGATGCGGGAGGTGGCTCAGGCACTCCGGGCCGGGCTCGGTCCGGCCGGGGCCAAGGTGCCCACGCGTCAACTCCCCGATGTCGTGGTCCGTTTCGCCTCGCTGTTCGACCGGCAGCTTCGGGCGATCACTGTCTCGCTCGGGCGCCGCAACCGCCACAGCACCGAGAAGGCGAAGCGGGTTCTGGGCTGGCAGCCCCGGCCTGCGGCCGAGACCGTTGTCGACTGTGCGAGGAGCCTCATCGACCGGAGGGTCGTCCAGGTCAGGGGTAGCTCCGTTCCAGGCAGCCTTTGAGCTGGGCCGTTGCCGATCGGGATGGTCTTGAAAGAGCAGGTCCGCCGGCTCACCGTTGCAGGGTGTCCGTCTTCGGGGGCAGCGCCACCGTCCTGGCGGGCATGATCACTGTCCTGCGGGGCTCTTCAACCGCTCAAACCTTGCCCGACTCCGGTACGGGCCGGTGGAGTGGGGCCAATTCCCCACAGCGCAACGGCGGTATCAGCACGTGAAATCCAGGTTCGACCCGCTGTCCATGGCGGCCATGACTGTCACCATCGTCTCCATCTCGGCCACCGCCCCACTCACCGCCTACGCGACCGCCTCACCGCTCGCCATGGCCTTCTGGCGCAACTGCCTGGGCTTCGCCGTACTCGGGCCGTTCCTGCTGTTGCTGCGCCGCCGCGAGGTGGTACGGGTCGCGCGCGGTGAGCGCGGCATCCTGCGCCGCGAGCAGTGGCGGCCCCTGGTGTTCGGCTTCCTCGCAGCCACCTCCCTCGCCCTCCACTTCGCCTCCTTCATGACTAGCACCCGGCTGACCTCGGTCGCCATGTCGACAGCGCTGGTGGCCACGCAGCCCGTCTGGCAGGCGCTCATCGCCGCGGGTCAGGGTGTGCGGACGTCCCGCAGGACCTGGGCAGGGCTCGCGCTGTCCGTGGTGGGCGCGGCCGTGGCCGCCGGTGTCGACATACAGGCCGGCGGTACGGCGCTGGTGGGTGACCTGCTCGCTCTCCTCGGGGCGATCGCCCAGGCCGGGTACACCGCGCTGAGCGAGAAGGCCCGCGCGGATGTGAGCACTCCGCTGTATTCGACGTTCACGTCGCTGGTCTGTGGTCTGCAACTCCTGGCCGTCTGCTGGCTGGCCGGCATCTCGCTGACAGGTTTCGACCGGTCCACCCAGCTGTCGCTGCTCGGGCTGCTGATCCTTCCTCAGATCCTGGGGCTCGGTTCGCTGAACTTCGTCCTCGGCAGGACATCGGCGACGACGGCGAGCGTTCTGCTCCTGCTGGAGACCCCCGTGGCCGCGCTCGCCGCGTGGTGGCTGATGGACCAGAACATCAAGGCGGCGACCGTACCGGGGCTCGCGCTGATCATCATCGGCGTCACGGTCGTCGTGACGAGCGGCAGCGGGGAGCAGCGAGACGACCGCGTCATGGCCGTACCGCCGTATCCGGACTACGCCCCGCACATCCCCCAGCCGCACACCTCACCGCAGACCCTGACACTGCGGCGTATCACCCGACGAGACCCCAGAGTGGAATGGGCAGAACAGCCCACGAACGAATCTCCCACCCTCACGCTCGCCTACCACGGTGCCGGAGCCTTCGACACGCTCACCCTCCGTTGGCAGAAACCACCCGCGAAGGAGCAAGAGCCCATGCAGCCCACGACCGGATAGCCGGCAGGACCGATCGGTGCGTAGCCTCATGCCCCTGGGTAAAACGCCGACGGCCCATGCTGACCGGCGTGTTGGAGGTAGCTTCGTCGGACGGACCGGCCATCACCCAGATCGAGTTCAAGGTGCCGTAGGCCGCGCAGCGTGCGGGCCCCGTGATCAGCTTCGTGCGAAGATCTGCAGGCCTTTTTAGGCTCCAGCCTGCCGCAGTAACGATTTCCCGGAGAGCCCATGCGCCGCGCCCACCTCCTACCCTCCGCTGTCCTCCTGCTCTGCACCGCCTGTTCCGGCGGTGCGGACAGCGACTCGGAGGAGAGCGCGGAGAAGGCCATGGATCACGGGGCGGCCGTGCGCGCCGCGATCGAGAGGACGAGCGCGGAAAGCGCCCGCCTGGACGAGAGGATCGAGCTGCGGTCCGGCGACAGCCCCACGACGTACGTGTTCTCGATCGCCGGTGCCTTCGACCTGGCGGGTGACAGGGGCCGGCTCACGGTGGAGCTCGAGGACAGCGGCATGGATCCCGTCGAGGAGGTCTTCGTCGGCGACACCGTTTATGTTCTTGGCTCACGGGCGGTGGACGCGGGCAAGTGGGCCGCGGCCGACCGGAGCGAGGCCCTGTCCCGCTATTTCCTGCGGGCGCCGCTGAACGACCCCGAGCACCTGCTCAGCCAGATGAAGGCGATGCGGCAGGTGTCGAACGAGGGCGAGGAGAAGGTGAACGGCGCCTCCGCGGTGCACTACCGGGGCACGATCGACCACGCCACCGCGACGCTCCGGATGACGACACAGACGAAGCAGGGGCTGAACAAGCTGCGCGAGAAGCTGGGCGAGGACGTGCCCGTCTACGCGGACGTGTGGGTCGACGGGAAGGGGCGTGCCGTCCAGACCCGGCTGTCCTACTTCGGCGGTACGAGGGCCATGACGACGATGACGCTGTCGGACTTCGGGACGCCGGTGAAGGCCGAGGCGCCGTCGGCCGAGCAGGTCGTCCCCGTGACGGCGGGCGAGGACGTCCTGCTGGCCTGAGGCGGGGGGGCCAACCCGGCGTGAGCCCCCTGGGCGACGGGGAGACGACGTCAGCGGCCTGCGGATCCCCACCTCAGGGGGCGGGTTCAGCGGGTCGAGCGCTGGATCAGCTCGTACTGGGCGGAGGTGGACTCTCCGGTGATCAGTCCATACGTGCCGACGGACCAGAACTGTCCGGTGCGGCCGGTGGGTGCGAGGGCCTCGATGTCGTACGCCTGGGTGTGGCCGCCGGGGACGGCGTCACCCTCCACGGAGGTCCATTTGCCGCCGCGCAGGCGCCAGTAGAGGGCGGTGCCCTCGTAGCCGTAGGGGTCGCCCGAGACCCAGACGGTGCCCTTGCCGTCGCCGGTGATAGCAGTGGCCCACAGCCCGTCGACCGGCCCGGTGACATCGCGCCAGGTGCGGCCGTTCCAGTGCAGCACCTTGCTCTGCTGCGGCTCGTCTTCCGAGTACGGGGTGAGAGCGGTGACCCAGACGCTGCGGGCGGACTCCTGGTACACCGCCGAGAGCGTGAGATTGCTGCCGGCCGGCGCGGTCTCGGTCCACGAACGGCCGTCCCAGTGCAGGAGTACGGATCGGCTCGGCTGGCCGACGTAACCGAACTGCCCGACCGCCCAGGCGTCGTGGGCGGTCCGCGCTTCGATGGCGCTGATCCTGACGCCGGTCGGGAGAGGGGTGCTCTGCCAGACGCCGTGGGAGTAGGAGTTGATCGCGGTGTCGCTCACCAGCCAGGTCTTGCCGGGGACGGCGGCGAGCTTCGCGAAGCCGTAGCCCTGCTCCGCGGGCAGTGGTGTCTCCGTCCACCGCTTGCCGTCGTAGTGGCCCAGGGTCTCGCCTTGCTGGTCCCAGCCGTACGCCCAGACGTCGCGCGCGGACACCGCGTCCACAGCGTGCCACACGCCGGTCTCCGGTACGGCGGGGGTGGTCTGCTGCTGCCAGGCTCTGCCGTTCCAGCGCAGGATGACGCCCTGGCTGACGCCGTCGACGTACTGGGCTCCCACGGCCCAGGCGGCGTCCGGACCGACCGACACGATGTCGAAGAGCGCGGAGTTGTTCGAGAGCGTCCCCGCCAGAGACGTACGCCAGGCAGGGGCCGGGGTCTTGCCCGCGGCCGACGCGGCGGGAGCCGCACCGTCCGCCGCCGAGACCGCGGCCGGGGCGACGGTCACGGTGGCGGCCGTGAGCGCCGTGATGATCGCGATCCTGAGGTACATGCCTGTCTTCATGACTGCTCCCCCTTGTCCACGGGGGTGCTGCGTGGTCCCACACGTTCGCCCCCGTATTTGTTTGCCACTTATGAGACCGTTCGCCCCGCCGGATGGTTGTGCCGGCAGCCGCGCGAAACACGGACAACGCCCGGAGAGAGACCAGCCGGGGCCGAACACGACGGCCGTGTCAGTGCCGGCCTGTTGCGGCGTGGCGGTGGATCGCCGCCGTGAGCGTCGTGGCGGGACCCGTCAGGCTGCCGTGGACGAGCTCGGTGCGGTGGACGAGGCGCGGAGTCGAGAGTGGAACACCGGTCACAGTCACATCGAGGTCGCCCTCTCGACGGTGTTGTACGGCGGACGCGGGAAGCAGGGCGAGCCCGGCGCCGGCCGCGACAAGGGCCAGGAGGCTGCGCACATCGGTGCCGTCGTAGTGCAGGCTGGAGCGGAATCCGTCGGTGCGTGCGAGGGCCCGCAGCCGGTCCAGCGGTGTCGCGACGTCGGGTGCGTCGATCCAGACAGCGTCGACGAGGTCCTCCAGACGGAGCCGGCTACGGCTTGCCAGCGGGTGCGTGCCGGGCAGGGCCACGGCGACGGATTCCTCGGTCAGGCCGACCGTGGTGAGCGGACCGCTGTCGAGCAGGCGGAGCGGGTCGCTGGCGGCGGTGACTCCGTCGACGAGACCGAGGTCCGCGTCGCCGTTGGCGACGGCCTCCAGGACACCATCACGGCCCATGGTTCTCACGTCGATCGTCAATCGCGGCATCGAGCGCTGCAGTTCGGTGAGTACGGCGATGGTGTGCCGGACGTCGGCGAGCGGCGACGCCCCGAGGGTCAGCCGGGCCGGCGGTTCGCCCGACAGGCGCTGGACGTCGGTCCGGGCGGCGTTGAGGCGCAGCAGGATCGGCGTGGCGTGCTCCAGCAGTCGTTGCCCGGCCTCGGTCGGGATGACCGGGCGACGGTGCAGCAGTTGCACCCCGAGGTCCTTCTCCAGTGCGGCGACCTGCTGGGAAACCGCGGACTGGGTGTAGCCGAGGTTGCCTGCGGCGGCGGAGAAGGACCCTTCACGGGCTACCGCCACGAAGGCGCGCAGGAGATTGACGTCCATGACTATAAGTATCTCTGATACTTCAACGACGATCTCTCGTTGGACTAATAACCACTGGCTGCGCACGATGAGCCCATGGAGAGCATGGAGAGCAGCGACGAGACGCATACGGCGAAGGTGGCACTCGTGGGCGACCGGTCGCCGCACGTGCGGTCCCACACGCGGATACCCCTCCTGTTGGAAGCCCTGCGGCAGCGGGACGGAATCGCCCTGGACGCGTACTGGGTACCGACCGACGAGGCGCACGCCACCAGGCTGGACCGGTTCGACGGCATCTGGCTGCTGCCCGGCAGCCCGTACCGCAGCGAGGCCGGCGCGCTCCAGGCAGCCCGTACCGCCCGGGAGAACGGCATCCCCTACCTCGGCACCTGCGGTGGGTTCCAACACACACTGCTGGAGTTCGCGCGCAACGTCTGCGGGCTCACCACCGCCAACCACGCCGAGAACACTCCGGACGCGGAGAGCCCGCTGATCGCACCCCTGGCCTGCTCCCTCATCGGGCACGAGGGTATGGTCAGCGTCACCCCGGGCTCGGCGGCCGAACGCATCCTCGGCGTGGACCGGACCGTGGAGCGCTACCACTGCGGGTACGGGCTCAATCCCCAGTACGAGGATGTCCTGTCGGCGCACGGCATGCGGTTCACCGGGCACGACGGCCCAGACGTACGCATCGCCGAACTGCCAGGACATCCCTTCTTCCTGAGCACGCTCTTCCAGCCCGAACTCGCCATTGACGACGGGCGGCGTCATCCGATCGTGCGCGCTTTCGCCCACGCCGCCGTCGCACACGCTGCGGGCCGTGCCACCGTGCCCGTCTCGACCGGCAGAGGGTAGGGCGATGCGACCAGGAACGCTGGCAGCGATCGGCAACACACCGCTCGTGGAACTGCGGCAGCTCGCGCCCTCGACCGGTGCCCGGGTGCTGGTGAAGCTCGAATACCTCAACCCGACCGGCGCCATGAAGGACCGGCTGGCGTTGGCGATGGTCGAGGGAGCCGAACGTGACGGCAGGCTCATGCCGGGGATGACGATCGTCGAGTACACCGGCGGCAGCACCGGCCCGGGGCTCGCGCTGGTCTGCGCGGTCAAGGGATACCGGCTCAAAATCGTCACGTCGGCCTGCTTCAGCGACGAGCCGCGGCGGCTGATGCGGGCACTCGGCGCCGACGTGGAAGTGCTCGACGCCGCCATCGCACCCGGCACGGTCGCGCCGACCGACATCGACGCGATGCGCGCCCGCGCGGCCGACCTCGCCCGACAACCGGGCCACTACTTCACCGACCAGTTCAACAACCCGTATGCGGTCGCCGGTCTGCGCGACGGACTCGGCATGGAGATCCTGAACCAGAGCGCACACCTGCCGGTGACAGCGTTCTGCACCGGTATCGGCAGTAGTGCGTCCCTGCTCGGTGTGGCGGCAGCGCTCCGCCGGCGCGACCCGCGCCCCCGCATCGTCGGCCTGGAGCCGGCCGGATCGCCAGGTATCACCGCCGGCACCCGGGGCGTCTTCGCGATGCAGGGCTGGAGCGGCTTCGCCCCACCGCTGTTCGACCTTGCCGCCGTCGACGCGGTCGACACCGTCAGCGACGCCGACGCGGTCGCGACAACGTCCCGTCTGGCCGAGGAGGAAGGCATCTTCACCGGTGTCTCGGGCGGTGCCAACGTCTATGGGGCGGTCCGCCTCGCGGCCCGGCTGCCGCGAGAGACGGCCGTCGTCACGCTGGCACCCGACTCCGGCTACAAGTACCTGGGCAGCGGCCTGTTCGGATAAGGCATTTCGGATAAGGCATAAGGCATTCGTCGACGGGTGCGGTTTCTTGGCTCTTCTTGGGTGCTCTGCGGCAGCCCTGGCGTCCTCAGGGCTGGGTTCGGGGCTGGACCAGTGCGGTTACGGCGGATACGACTGCGGCCTTGTGGTCGGCGCTGGTCCTTCGACGGTTCTCCGGTTGCAGTGCCTCCAGTGACCAGGTGGCGGTGTTCCAGCTGATGGCCAGTGAGATCACCATGGCCATCAGTTCAGGAGCCGGGATGTCGGTACGGATCCGGCCCGCGCGGCGCCTCGAAAACCACGACCCGGCCAAGTTAGACGCGGCGCGCACGCTCTGGTGATGACTGGATCGGTCCGCTTCGGGACCCGATGCGGCCTGTCGGCGCCCCGGCCGTACGGCGGAGGCTTGGGGCATGACCCGAGCACTGATCGTCATCGATGTCCAGGAATCCTTCCGCGCCACTCCCCTGTGGGAGACGATCTCCGACCCGAAGATCGCCGACAAGGTGAGCCGACTGGTCCGGCATGCCCGCCGGGCCGGGGACCTGGTGGTGTGGGTACTGCACTCCGAACCCGGGAGCGGCGGTGCCTTCGACCCGGCCCTCGGCCACGTCCGGCTGATGGAGGAGCTGGAGCGGCGGGAGGATGCCGAGCCGCTGATCCAGAAGACCTCGCACAACTCCTTCACCACCACCAACCTGCAGCAACTCCTCACCGAGCACGGGGTCCGCGAAATCAGCGTCTGCGGCATCCGCACCGAGCAGTGCGTGGAGACCACCGCCCGCGTCGCGAGCGACCTCGGCTACCAGGTCACCTTCGTCGTCGACGCGACCGCCACCAACCCGATCCCGCACCGCGACGCCCCCGCCGACCAGAGCGTCGCCGAACTGCTCGCCGACCCCCGTACCCTGCCCGCCGACGAGGTCGTCCGGCGCACCGAGTACGCCCTCGCCGGCCGCTTCGCCACCATCGCGACGGTCGACGAGGTGGAGTCCACGGCCGTTCTTCCGGCATGATGACCGAATCGTGAGCCACGTCGTCTTCTTCCTGGTGCCCGGAGTCCATCTGCTGGACCTGGCCGGTCCCGCGCAGGTCTTCTCCACCGCGGCCGACTTCGGGCACCCCTACACCCTCACCTACGTCGCCGAGCGGCCGCAGGTCCCCACCGCCCAGGGCCTGCCCCTGGTGGCCGAACTCGACTGGCCCGCGCTCGGGCCCGAGGACCTGATCGTGGTCCCCGGCTGGCGGGCCGTCACTCTGGCCGACTCGCCCGCGATCACCGACCCCTCCCTGAAGGTCCTGCGGGACCACCACACCAGGGGCGGATCGGTGGCGAGCGTCTGCGCCGGGGCGGAGGCACTCGGGCGGGCCGGCCTGCTCAAGGGCCGCCGCTGCACCACCCACCACGACGTGCAGGACGAGTTGGCGCTGCGCCACCCCGGGGCGGTCGTCGTCCGCGACGTCCTGTTCACCACCGACGACCGGGTGATCACCTCGGCCGGTATCGCCAGCGGCATCGACCTGGCCCTGCACCTCGTCGCCGGCCGGCACGGGCCCGCCGTCGCCGCCCAGGTCGCCCGGGACATGGTCGTCTACGCCCGCCGGAACGGCCACGAACCGCAGTCCAGCGCGATGTTCCGGCACCGGTCCCACCTCGACGACACCGTGCACCGCGCCCAGGACCTCATCGACACCCGCTTCGACCGACCGCTGCCGCTGCCCCGCCTGGCCTCGGCCGTCGGCGTCAGCGAACGCACCCTCACCCGGCTCTTCAGCCGCGCCACCGGCCTCACCCCGCTGCGCTACCAGCAGACCCTGCGCCTGGAACGCGCCGAGCACCTCATCAGCCACGGCGCCACGGTCGACGCCGCCGCCCACTCGGTCGGCTTCGAGGACGCCCGCATGCTGCGGCGGCTCCGCCTTCGCGCCCGAACGGCCTGACTGCGTCGGGCAGGTGAACGCCGCTGAGCGGTGGTACGGGACTCCGCGTCGCGTAGCCTCGCCTCGCCTCGCCTCGGACGGATCGTGTACCCCCTCCGCCTGCTTGCTTGCCACGAGGTGACGGGGACGCGCAATACCGCTGAAGGAGCGCACATGGCAACGGTGAGCGGTGGAGGGCCGAAGGCGTCGAGACGGCGCGGGGCCGCGCTGGAGTCGGCCATCCTCAGGACCGCCTGGGCCGAGGTGAACGCCGTGGGCATGGCCGGGCTGACCATGGAGCGCAACGCCCGACGCGCGCTTGGCGGACAGCCCTCGGGGCGGCTGACGGACATGGTCGGAGAGCCGGCAGACACCGCGGCGGGCACCCGTCGGCTGCTGGAGCAGCCCGCTGTGCGGCTGCGGGGATCGGCACGATCCCCGACCTGCTGGTGTTCTCGGAGACGGTCGAATTCTGACCTCTGAGGGCCCGGATGTCTCGTCTCCGCTTCGATCTTCGCGGTTCAGCCGGATGAGCACCCGCTCCGCGCAGCCGAGTCCCTCCCTTCAGCCCGGACCGCTTCCAGTTCCTCGGCCAGCCGGTCCTGTGCCGCATCGCGTTTCCGCCCGCCGTGCGGGGAGCCGCTCCAGCACGTCATCCACGGCCACCCTTGCGGAAGATCCGGAAGAGCGTTTTGAAGCCGTCGCACACTCCGGCAGCAGGACCACGAAATCCATCCCACGGGACTGTCCGACAAGCATCACGCCCGGTAACCGGCCGCGCCCTGGAAGCCGGCGCCGCAGGCCCGCTGGGCCGCGCTCATAGCCTCCTCCGTCCGGGTCACGGCGGGAGCGCGGCAAGCGAGTTCGGGACCCGGGATTTGAGGTGCTGCCATTCGCCGGCGCTCACATGGCGCTCCAGAGATTTCAGTACGGTGCGTACCTGCTTCTCGCTGCCGCCCTCGACCGCATAGGGGAATTCGCTCCGGACCCGTGCGAAGAACTCCTCGTTGCTCATCTTCACGGGCGTTACGCCCGGTTTGCGGCCGTCGTAATAGATGCCTCTGACGATGGTCGGCAGCTGGGCGCCGAACTGTACGGCCGTTTCGACCGGGAGACGATACCGGAGCGGGTGCAGCACGGCCCGAAGTGCCGCGTACGACTGCTTGCGCCGTTCCTGGGCCATTCGAAGGCCTCTTCGACGTCCTTGAGGAGCCGATTGGCCTTGTCCACCATGGTGTCGAACGAGGAGAGACCTGTCTCCACCATTTTTCGTGGGCCCTTCGTTCTGGGCGCCTCGGGATCAGTCCGCGAGGTCGGCCTTGCCGAACAGGACCGCGTAACTGGAGGGGAGTTGGCTGATGATCTGATTCAGTTCTCCGCCGGTGACAGCGTCGGCAACGGTGGTCAGGACCGCGCTGGCGTCCCACTGCGCCGTACGCGGCCCGGCATGGGTGCGCTCGGCGACCCGGCGGTAGAACTCTTCGATTCCGAAGCTCTGCGCCTGCTGCGGCGTGGCCTTGTCCAGAACTTGTCCCAGCGGGCCGGGCAGCTGGGATGCGAGGTCTTTGACCTCTCCCGGGCTGATCCGTTGGGCCAGCACTTCCAACACGGCGTTGGTGACGTCTGCGGCTTCGTCCTGGTCGTTGTATTCGCCTCGCTCGCGTACACGGGCGAGGAATCCGTCGTATTTCATCGCTGACTCCTTCTGCCTCGGTCACTGCTGGTCATGGGGGTCGTCCGGTGCGCTGTCGAGCCGGCCGGATCCGTCCGTCGGCGCGTAGCTGCCGTTCGCAAGGCTCTTGGCCCGGGACTCCCGCTCGGACTCACGCAGGGCACGGCGGAAGCGACCGGGGCCCCAGGAACGGCCGCCCACGGCCTGTTCGAGTCGGTCGCGGCTCGTCGGACCGGCTTCCTGAAGGGCGTGGGTGATCTGTTCGATCTCGTCGTCGAGGCGTTGTTCGGCCATGGCGGACGTACGGCTTGCCGTGCCCGCGGTGCCGGCCATCCCCGGCGAGTACAAGGTGCTGCCCGGTCCGGTGCCCGGGCGGTAGCGGCGGGCTCCGGCGCGCTCCCGCTCCCGGCGGCGGGCGGTGCGGTCGGCGATCCGCAGTTCCCGCTCGTGCTCGGCCTGCCGGACGTGTGTGGGCCGGAGGCGGTCTCGTGCGTCCTGTGGCGCGGGCTCGTTGCGCCAGGCTGCCTCGGTTTCCTCAGCGGTGAGCGGTCGGGCGATGTTCTCCAGGGACTGTTGTTCGGCCCGGACACCGAAGAAGACCTCGGCCAGGCCGCCCAGTGCCATGGCTGCCGCTCCGACGAGGAAGCCGATGGCCACCAGGTCGGCATCGCCACTGTGAATCAAGTGGCCGAACAGCAGGGGGCCGGTGATTCCGCCCACGGCCGTGCCGATCGCGAAGAACAGCGAGATGGACAGGGCTCGGGTCTCCATGGGGAAGACCTCGCTCACCGTCAGGTAGGCCGAGCTCGCTCCCGCGGACGCCACGAAGAAGGTCAGCGAGACCAGCAGGAAGAACCCCCATGTCGTCAGGGAGCCGTTGATCAGCAGGACTGCGAGGACGGCTGCCACGACGGCCGAGCCGAAGTAGGTGCCCGCGATCATCGGCTTTCTGCCGACGGTGTCGAACAGTCGGCCGAGAAGGAGTGGTCCGAGGAAGTTGGCGATCGCGAAGAGGGCAAGGAAGTAGGGGATCGAGCCGGAGCCGATGTCGAAGAAGCCGTTCAGGATCGTGCCCAGGTCGAAGACGATCGCGTTGTACAGGAACGCCTGTCCGACGAAGAGCGCCAGACCGAGAACGGCGCGACGCGGGTACCGCCGCAGAGCCACGCCGGCGATCTCCGTGAACGGGATGATGTCGCGCTGTCGTACGGTGACCGCCTCGCCCGGTTCCGGCAGCTCGCGGCCGGTCTCCTGGCGCACCTCGGCCTCGATCCGGTCGACGATGCGTTCAGCCTCGGCTTGATGCCCGTGGATGAACAGCCAGCGCGGACTCTCCGGAACGTGGCGGCGTACCAGCATGATGCCCAGGCCCAGAATGCCGCCCAGGCCGAAGGCCAGCCGCCAGCCGAGGTCGGCTGCCAGCAGCCCCTCGTTGAGAAGCAGCACGGCGACCAGGCTGCCGACCGCCGCACCGACCCAGTAGCTGCCGTTGATGGCCAGATCCACCTGCCCGCGGTTGCGGGCCGGAATCAGCTCGTCGATGGCCGAGTTGATCGCGGCATACTCTCCGCCGATGCCCATGCCGGTGATGAAACGGGCGAGGTAGAGGTACCAGGCGTCGTGGGCGAACGCGGTCGCGACGGTGGCGAGGATGTAGATGCCGAGCGTGAGCATGAACAGCTTCTTGCGCCCGTAGCGGTCGGTGAGTCTCCCGAACAGGAGAGCGCCCGCACATGCGCCTGCCACGTAGATGGCGGCGGCAGTGCCTATGTCGGCACTGGTCAGGTTGATGCCGCTGCCCGGCTCGGTCATACGGGCGGCAACCGCCCCGACGATCGTCACTTCGAGTCCGTCCAGAATCCAGACAGTTCCCAGACCGACGACGATCCGCCAATGGAATCGGGACCACGGCAGCCGGTCGAGCCGGGCGGGGACCTTGGTGGTGACGACACCGAGCTCGGCGGTGGTGGTCATGCCATGCCTCCTCGATCAGGGCCATGGGCCGTTGCCTGGAGATGGACAGAACAGGCCGGAATGAACCGGTCCACATAGGGTGGTCTTCTGTGCTGCGCTGCCACCTTCTGGGACACCGTTTTCGCTTTCTCCATGAGGGCGACACGATGCTCTGGCGCTGCGCGCGTGGGTGCGGAGCGGAGGGAAGCAAGCGGTATCCGACGGCTCAGGACGCCGAGCGTTACGCACGGGCATTCGACCGCGAGGACCAGGCGGACATGGGCCGGCGAGTTCCGCTGGGTCTGCTCCCCCTTCGGCTGCTGCGTGCCTGGCGTCTGCGGCGCCGAAAGGAAGCCGGTGGGGAGCCGCGTGCCGAGTCTCCGCCGCCGTGAGGGGTTGTGACAGGGGACGTCGTTCATGAGCCACCTCGGGTGTCGAGCCTCGCCGGCCCGGCCGTGGTGCCGGATGGGTGTCCGGAACCGCGGCGTTCGCGTCTCAGCCGCTGCTCTCGCTTTCACTCGTCTCGCTGATCTCGATGTGCAGGGGCTTTGCCACCTCGGCCTTGGGGACGGTGACGGTGAGCACTCCGTCCGAGATCTGCGCATTGATCTTTTCGGTGTCGACCTCTCCGGGCAGCCGCAGCCGGTACTCGAAGGCTCCGGTGCGGCGGGCGCTCCGGCGCAGGACGCCTTTGCGTTCCTTCTCCTTGATCTCTCCGGTGACCACCAGCTCCTGGCCGTTGGCTTCGACGTTGATGTCCTTGCTCTTGACGCCGGGGACTTCGATCTCGACGTGGAAGGCGTCGTCGGACTCCGTGACATCCGCCAGGGGTGTCCACGCGACTGCGGGCGCAGCGCCTCCCACCGTGGATTCGATCAGTCCGCTCATCTCGCTGAGCAGTTGGTCGAACTCCGTCAGCGGATTGCGTGCCCAGCCAAGAGGCCTGTCCTGCATTGCGCCACCGCGGTGGCGCCGGACGGGCGCGGTCATTTCCATCGCCTCCTTCTCCTTCTCGTGATCTCGCCGCCCGCTGGGTGTCATGCGAGCCAAGCGGACTCTTTCGGACGGGTGTGCGGGGAGCTGTCGGTGCCGCCGGGCGCGGCCGTGTGGTCCAGGTAGCGGTGCACGAAGTGGATGCTCATCGCGCCTTCGCCGACCGCGGAGGCCACGCGCTTCACCGAGCCGCTGCGGACGTCGCCGGCGGCGAAGACGCCAGGCAGGCTGGTCTCCAACGTCAGGCAGTCGCGGCCCTGGCTCTGCCACAGTTCGGGAACGGAGCAGGCTTGTGCCTCCGCGCCGGTGAGCACGTAGCCGCGTGCGTCGAGGGCGAGCGCGCCGGACAGCCACTCGGTGTGAGGGTCGGCGCCGGTGAAGACGAACAGGGCCCGCACCTTGAGGCGGCGGTGCTCGCCCGTACGGTGGTCGACCACGTTGACCGCCTCCAGCGCCTTGTCGCCGAGTGCCTCCGTCACCTCGGTGTGCAGCAGGACGCGCACCCGCGGGTGGCGCTCGATCTGATCGATCAGGTAGCGGGACATGTGCGCCTCCAGGCTCGGCGCACGGACGAGCAGATACACCTGCGGTGCGTACCCGGCCAGGAAGAGCACGGCCTGGCCCGCGGAGTTGCCGCCGCCGACCACCGCCACCGGGTCGGTACGGCACTGCTGGGCCTCGTAGACGGTCGCCGAGTAGTGGACGCCCGTGCCCTCCAACGGCTCGATGCCGGGCACATGGAGGCGGCGGTAGCGGGCGCCGGTGGCCAGGACGACGGTACGGGCGGTGATCTCGCTGCCGTCGGCGAACCCGACGGCGTAGTGGCCGTCCCGCCGTTCGAGCCGGGCCGCCTCCGCCGGGACGCTGATCCGGGCGCCGAACTTGCCCGCCTGGAGCACCCCGCGCTCGGTGAGTTCGGCGCCGGAGATGCCGGAGGGGAAGCCGAAGCAGTTGTCGATGCGGGACGACGTCCCGGCCTGGCCGCCGGTCGCCATCGCCTCGACCACGGTCGTGCCGAGGCCCTCCGAGGCGGCGTTCACCGCGGCGGCGAGCCCGGCCGGACCGGAGCCGACGATCAGGAGATCGTCGCGGCCGTTGCCCGACGGCAGGGGCGACAAGCCGATCAACCGGGCCAGTTCGGCGTTGCTCGGATTGCGCAGCAGGGTCGTGTCCCGCCAGATCACCAGCGGCGTCTGCTCCGGACCGACCGCGAAGCGGCGCAGCAGCGCCTCGGCCTCCTCGTCCGTCTCCAGATCGATCCAGCGGTGCGGCAGCCGGTTGCGGGCGGCGAACTCGCGCAGCCGCCGGGTGTCGGGCGAGTAGCGCGAGCCGATGATGCGGAAACCGGCGCCCTGTCCGACGAGCAGGGCACGGCGGCCCAGGCAGGCGCGCAGCACCACATCACCGAGGAGGGAGTCCCGGGTCACCAGGTCACGCAGCTGATCCATGGACAGGGCGAGGACCTCGCCGGGGTCCCTGACCACGGCGGTGTAGAAGGCCACCTGTCCGTTCAGGAGGCCGAGTTCGCCGATGAAGCGGCCAGGGCCGTGCACCCGCAGCAGGTGTTCATCGGGTGTGCCGTAGCCCTCGACGATGGCGATCGAGCCGCCGAGGACGACGTAGAACGTCTCGCACCGCTCCCCCTCCCGGATCAGCACGTCACCGGCGTCAACCGCGCGCCGTCGGCCGTGCTGCGCCAGGCGGGCCATCTGATCGTCCGACAGGCGGGGGTAGGCGCCGTAGATGTCGGGGGTCTCGAAGGGGACGCTCTCCCCCGCCTCGTCCGGCATCGGCGCTGCGCCCGGCCGCGTCTCGTCGCCGGGCATCACACAAGCGCCTCGTGGACGAAGCACCACCGCCAGTCCTCGCCGGGCTCCAGCGACGCCACGATCGGATGGCCGTCGGCGGCGGCGTGACGGCGGGCGTGCCGGTTCGGCGAGGAATCGCAGCAGCCGACGTGGCCGCAGGTCAGGCAGAGCCTGAGGTGGACCCAGGGGGAGTGCGTGGCCAGGCATTCCTCGCATCCCGGGGCGCGCGGGGTGACGGGGCGTACGAGGGCGAGGTGGGGGTCGGTCCGTACGGTCATGGCCGATCATCCTTTCCCGGCCGGTTCGCGGCCGGCGATCGACTGCTCCACCCACCGCCGCAGGGCAGGGGCAGGTGCGGCACCCGCCTGCCGGGCGATGGTCTGTCCTTTGTCGAGGACCAGCAGCGTCGGTACGGCCTGGACCTCGAACCGCCGCGCCAGGCGCGGGTTCTTGTCGATGTCGACCTTGACCAGCTTGATCGTTCCCGCGAGATCGGCGGCGACCTTCTCCAGCGCGGGGCTCACCATGCGACAGGGGCCGCACCAGGTGGCCCACAGGTCCACGACGACGGGCACGGTGGCCTGCTCGACGACCTCGGTGAAGTCGTCGTCGCCCGCGTCGGCCATCCACGGCAGAGGCTGCTTGCAGTTGCCGCACCTGGGACGGCCCTCGGCGGCCACGGGTACCCGGTTGGTGCGCCCGCAGTGCGGGCAGGTGACGGTGGTGGCCTGCACGGTACTCATGCCGCCCTCGCTCCCTTCACGTCCTTGGGCTGGTCGTAGGTGACCACCAGTTCTCCGTGCTCGGCGTCGACGCGCACCGTCGCGCCGTCCTGGACGTCGCCGCGCAGCAGGGCGCGTCCGACCAGTGTCTCGACCTCGTGGGAGATGTAACGCCGCAGCGGCCGGGCCCCGTACACCGGGTCGTAGCCCTGGTGGGCGATCAACTCCCGAGCCGCATCGGTGAGTTCGACGGTGATGCGGCGTTCGGCGAGCCGCTGCCGCAGCTCGTCGAACTGCAGCTCCACGATCCGCTCGATCTGCCGCTCACCGAGCGGCTTGAACAGCACGATGTCGTCGACGCGGTTGAGGAACTCCGGGCGGAAGTGCCCGCGCAGCTCGCCCATCACCAGGGCGCGGGCGTCCGGCTTGATCTCCCCCTCGGCGGTGGCGCCGTCGAGGAGGTGCTCGGAGCCGATGTTGGACGTCATGATGATCACGGTGTTGCGGAAGTCGACCGTGCGGCCCTGTGCGTCGGTGATGCGGCCGTCGTCGAGGAGCTGCAGCAGGGTGTTGAAGACATCGGTGTGCGCCTTCTCGATCTCGTCGAACAGCACGACCGAGTACGGCTTGCGGCGCACGGCCTCGGTGAGCTGGCCGCCCTCCTCGTAGCCGACGTATCCGGGCGGTGCGCCCATGAGCCGGCTGACGGTGTGCCGCTCCTGGTACTCACTCATGTCGAGGCGGACCATGTTCTCCTCGGAGTCGAACAGGGTCCGGGCGAGGGTCTTGGCCAGCTCGGTCTTCCCGACGCCGGTGGGGCCGAGGAAGATGAACGAGCCGATGGGGCGGCGAGGGTCGCGGATGCCGGAGCGGGCGCGGATGATGGCGTCGGCGACGAGCTTGACGGCCTCGTCCTGGCCGATGACGCGCTCGCGCAGGATGTCGTCGAGGCGCAGCAGTTTCTCGCGTTCGCCCTCCTGGAGGCGGGAGACGGGGATGCCGGTCCAGGCGGCGACGATCTCGGCGATCTCCTCCTCGGTGACGACCTCGCGCAGCAGCCGGTTCTGCCCTTGTTTGGCGGCCAGTTGCTCCTCCTCTGCGGCGAGTCGGCGCTCCAGGCCCTGGAGGCGGCCGTAGCGGAGTTCGGCGGCGCGGTTGAGGTCGTAGGCGCGTTCGGCCTCCTCCGCCTCGTGGCGGACCTGCTCCAGTTCCTGACGCAGCTCCTGCACGCGGCGGATCGCCTGCCGTTCGGCCTCCCACTGGGCGTGTTTGGCGTCAGCCTCGCCGCGCAGGTCGGCCAGTTCCCTGCGCAGTTCCTCCAGGCGGGCCTTGCTGGCGGGGTCGGTCTCCTTGGACAGGGCCGCGTCCTCGATCTCCAGGCGGGTCACCCGGCGGGTGATCTCGTCGAGTTCGGCGGGCATGGAGTCGATCTCCGTACGCAGCCGGGCACAGGCCTCGTCGACGAGGTCGATGGCCTTGTCGGGCAGGAAACGGTCGGTGATGTAGCGGTGGGAGAGCGTCGCTGCCGCGACCAGCGAGGTGTCCTGGATCTTGACACCGTGGAAGACCTCAAGGCGTTCGCGCAGGCCGCGCAGAATGGAGATGGTGTCCTCCACGCTGGGCTCGTCGACCACGACCTGCTGGAAGCGGCGTTCGAGGGCGGCGTCCTTCTCGATGTGCTTGCGGTACTCGTCCAGGGTGGTCGCGCCGATCATGTGCAGTTCGCCGCGTGCCAGCATGGGCTTGAGCATGTTGCCCGCGTCCATGGCTCCTTCGGCGGCGCCCGCGCCGACGACCGTGTGCAACTCGTCGACGAAGAGCAGGATCCGCCCCCCGGCGGCCTTGACCTCGCTCAGCACGGCCTTGAGGCGTTCCTCGAACTCGCCGCGGTACTTGGCGCCCGCCACGAGCGAGCCCATGTCGAGGGCGAACACCGTCTTGTCGCGCAGGCCCTCGGGCACGTCACCGCGCACGATGCGCTGGGCCAGACCCTCGACGATGGCGGTCTTGCCGACGCCGGGGTCGCCGATCAGGACGGGGTTGTTCTTGCTCTTGCGGCTGAGGATCTGGGTGACGCGGCGGATCTCGGCATCCCGGCCGATGACGGGGTCGAGCCTGCCGGTCCTGGCCTCGGCGACCAGGTCACGGCCGTATTTCTCCAGGGCCTCGTAGGCCACCTCGGGGTTGGCGGAGGTCACGCGCTGGTTGCCGCGGACCTGGGTGAGCGCGCCGAGGAAGGACTCCCGGGTCACGCCGTGCTCCTTCAGCAGATGCCCGGCGGCGGTCGCCGAACCTTCCTCGGCCAGGGCCAGCAGCAGGTGTTCCACGGACACGTACTCGTCCTTGAGGCGTTTGGCCTCCCGCTCGGCCGAGTCCAGCAACCGGGCGAGGCGCTGGGTGACGAAGACCTGGCCCGGCGTCGCGCCCGGGCCGGTCACCTTGGGCCGGCGGGAGAGCTCCTCGCGTACGGCCGCACGCAACTCCTTGGGCTCGGTGCCCGTCTGCTGCAGCAGACGCGGGATCAGGCCCTCCTCCTGGTCGAGGAGGGCGAGCAGCAGATGCTCGCCGTCGACCTCGGTGTGCCCCAGGCGGCCGGCGGCGCTCTGGGCCTCCTGCAGGGCTTCCTGGGACTTCTGGGTCAGGCGATTCATGTCCATGGTGGTAGATCACTCCTCATGCCTGCACGCCGCAGCGCGGCTTCGAGCAAGCTGATGTGGTCGAGCAGGTCGAGCACCAGACCGATGGATGCGTAGTTCAGGCACAGCCCTGTGCGCAACCGCTGGACGCGGGCCAGGGCGGCCGGAGCCGTGGGAGCGAACACCATCCGTCCGGAGGCGTCGAGGCCGGCGTCCACCAGTCCGAGGGCGACGAACCGACGGATCAGGTCGGGATGGAGGCCTGAGCGGCGGGCCACGGTCTCCAGGGAGAGCCTGGGCACGGGCACGATCGCGTACTGCACGCCCACCTCGGTCGTGCGTGCGCGGGGCGGGCGGGCCTCGGCGGGTCGGTCGCTCATCAGGTCCTCCTGGGGTCGAACGAGGAGACAGCGGCAAGTTCCTCCAGCAGCTCGCGCTCCCGGTCGCTCAGCCGTGGCGGCACCATGATCCGCAGCTCCGCGTACAGGTCTCCGTTCGCGCCGCGCGGGCCCGGCATGCCCTCGCCGCGCAGCCGCAGGCGCCGTCCGCTGGAGGACCCGGCGGGCACGGTCACCTTCGCCGTAGCGCCGCTCGGAGTGGGCACCGGTACGGTCGCGCCCAGCGCCGCCTCCCACGGGGTGACCGGAAGCGTCACGTGGACGTCCCGGCCGTCGAGGCGGAACTCGGGGTGCGGCCGGATCCGCACCCTCAGGTACAGGTCCCCGGCGGGAGCGCCGTCACCGCTCCCGCGCCCGCCCTCCCCGGCCAGCCGGATGCGCTGCCCGTCGGTGGTGCCGGGCGGCACGTCGACCTGGTAGCGCCGCTGACCGGTCGGCCCGGCGAGGGTGACCGTACGGCGGCCGCCCCGATAGGCCTCCTCGACGGTGAGCGGCAGTTCGGCCTCCTGGTCGGCGCCGGGCACGCGCATCCGCCCGGCACCGCCGAACAGCGAACCGAACAGATCCTCGACGTCGACCCCCTCGCCCTCGAAGCCTGCCGTGGAGTACCGCACCCGGGGACCGCCTCCGGTGGTCCAACGGAAGCCGTTGCCGGTTCCAGCTCCGGCGGCGACCCGCTCCTCCCAGTCCTCCGGGACCTTCCGGAAGTCCTCGCCGAAGCGGTCGTACCGGGCTCGCTGCTCCGGATCGGACAGGACGCTGAAGGCCTCGTTGATCTCCTTGAACCGCTCCTCCGCCTCGGGGTCCTTGTTGACGTCGGGGTGGTACCTGCGGGCAAGGGTGCGATAGGCCCGCTGGATCTCGTCCCGGTCGGCGGTGCGCGAAACACCGAGCACCTCGTAGAAGTCGCGTGCCATGGACGGTCACTCCCGCTTGGCGACGGTCACGGCGGCAGGCCGCAGCTGCCGCTCGGCCTCCCCGTAACCGGGTCGCAGCACTTGGACCACGGTGTTCGGATCGGCGTCGGGATCCTGAACCACGCCGACCACCTCGTGCCGGGCCGGGTCGAACGCCACGCCCTTCTCTGCGTGGCGCGGGTAGCCCAGCCGCTCCAGGACGTTCACGGCCTGGTCACGCACAGCCCGGACACCTTCGACAATCGCACCGGGGTCGGCGGCCGCGTGGCTCAGGGCAAGTTCCAGGTTGTCGATGACGGGCAGGAAGGCCGCAGCCGTACGGGCGCGTTCGGCCGCGGCCTCCCGCTCCAGCTCCCTGGCGTGGCGTTTGCGCAGGTTGTCGAGGTCGGCCAGGGCGCGGCGCCAGCGGTCCTCGGCCTCTCGCAGCGCGGCCGCGGATTCGTCCTCGGGTGCGGCGCTGCCGGTTGCGGCGTCGGGCCACGGCTCGGCTTCCTCGGTCGGCGGTCGAGGCTGTGCAAGGTCCCCGCGCGGCGGCTGTACCGCGCCTTCCGGCGACGGGTCGGGCTCTCGGTCCTGGGGTGGGATGGGCATGGCGGGCACCTCAGCCCTTGTCGAAGTCGGCGTCGATCACATCGTCGCCGCCCCCGGCGCCGCCCGGCGCGGCCCCGGATCCGTCCGGTGAGCCGGTGCCCGCCGGACCGCCCGCGGCGGATCCCGCCTGGTGGGCTGCGAGCCCCGCGAAGACCTGCTGGAGTTCGGATGTCAGCGGCCGGACCTTGTCCACCCCGGCCTCGTTCTTGACCGCCTCGCGAGCCTCGGCCACCAGCATCTCGGCGCGGGCCTTCTCATGTGCGGGTGCGGCGTCGCCGAGCTCGCCGAGGCGCTTTTCGACCTGGTAGGCGATGGCGTCAAGTTCGTTGCGGGCGTCGACTGCCTCGCGCAGGGCCTGGTCCTGGCCGCGGTTGTGTTCGGCCTCCTGGACCATCCGCTCGACCTCGCTGCGGTCGAGGTTGGAGCTCTCGCTGATGGTGATGCCCTGCTCCTTGCCGGTGTCCTTGTCCCGCGCGGTGACGTTGAGGATGCCGTTGGCGTCGACGTCGAAGGTGACCTCGACCTGCGGCTCGCCGCGCGGCGCGGGGCGGATGTCGGTGAGCTGGAAGCGACCGAGGACCCGGTTGTCGGCGGCCAGCTCCCGCTCGCCCTGCAGGACGACGACATCGACTGCGGGCTGGTTGTCCTCGGCGGTGGAAAAGGTCTCGGTGCGGCGCACCGGGATGGTGGTGTTCCGCTCGATGATCTTCGTCATCACGCCGCCGCGTGTCTCCACGCCCAGCGACAACGGAGTGACATCGAGCAGCAGGACATCCTTGACCTCGCCCTTGAGGACCCCGGCCTGGATCGCGGCGCCCATCGCCACGACCTCGTCGGGGTTGACGCTCATGTTGGGGTCCTTGCCGCCGGTCAGCCTCCGCACCAGGGCCTGGACGGCGGGGATGCGGGTGGAGCCGCCGACGAGGATGACCTCGTCGATGTCGCTGTCACTTACCTTGGCGTCGTCCATGGCCTGCCGCACCGGGCCCAGGCAGCGCTCCACCAGGTCGCCGGTGATCTGCTCGAACCTGGACCGCATGATCGTCGTGGTCAGATGCTTGGGCCCGGAGGCATCGGCCGTGATGAACGGCAGGCTGACCTGCGTCTGGGTCACCGAGCTGAGCTCGGTCTTGGCCTTCTCTGCGGCCTCGAACAGGCGTTGCAGCGCCTGCGGGTCCTGGCGCAGGTCGATGCCGTTCTCCTTCTGGAAGCCGTCGGCGAGCTGGTCGACCAGCCGGCGGTCGAAGTCGTCGCCGCCCAGATGGCTGTCGCCCGCCGTGGACCGTACCTCCACCACGCCGTCGCCGACGTCGAGGATGCTGACGTCGAAGGTTCCGCCGCCCAGGTCGAAGACGAGCACCGTCTCGTGCTGCTTCTTGTCCATGCCGTAGGCGAGGGCGGCCGCGGTCGGCTCGTTGATGATCCGCAGCACTTCCAGGCCGGCGATGCGTCCGGCGTCCTTGGTGGCGGTGCGCTGGGCGTCGTTGAAGTAGGCGGGCACCGTGATGACCGCCTCCGTGACCCGCTCGCCCAGCTGCTTGGAGGCGTCGTCGGCGAGCTTGCGCAGCACCTGCGCGCTGATCTCCTCGGGCGCGTAGAGCTTGTCGCGCACCTTGAAGCGGGCGGCGCCGCCGTCTCCCTCGACCACGTCGTACGCGACGGCCTTGGCCTCTTCGGAGATCTCGTCGAAGTGGCGGCCGATGAACCGCTTGGCCGAGTAGATGGTGCCCTTGGGGTTGAGGATCGCCTGCCGGCGGGCCAGCTGGCCCACCAGGCGCTCGCCGGTGTCGGTGAAGGCCACCACGGACGGCGTCGTCCGGTTGCCCTCGCTGTTGGGTACGACCGTCGACTCGCCGCCCTCCCAGACGGCGATCACCGAGTTCGTGGTGCCCAGGTCGATGCCTACTGCCTTGGCCATGAGGAACTCCTTCCGCGACGGGCGGTCCCCGGTCGCCCTGGGAGCCGCGCCCGGTCTTCCGCACTCGCTCAGGTGACGGCGGGACCGCCCTGCGGGCGGCTGCTCTTCCAAGCCCCGCTGTCTGTACTGGTGCCGGTTCCGCTGGGCAGCTCGGCCAGCAGCCGCACCGCTTCCTCGGCGACCGCGTCGTCGGCGACGACGTCGTACCAGCTGGGCTGCATGAACCTCACCGAGGCGAAGTTCCTGCGGCCACGCTGGGCCGCGTACACCAGCAGGCCGAGCAGAGCTCCGCCGAGTGCTCCGAAAACCAGCCCGTACAGGGCGAGGAGCAGTCCCGACACGACCGGGTCCAGCCAGTTCAGCAGCCCGAAGATCCACCCGATCAGTGCGCCGGGCAGCGCGCCGCTCGCCGCGCCGTGCAGGGCGGCCCCGCCAGGTCCCATGCCGCCGGTCACCTGCTCGACCAGGCGCACGTCCTGCCCGATGATGGCCAACTTCTCTACGGGAAAACCCTGATCGGCAAGGTGATCGACGGCGCCTTCCGCCTCCTGGTAGGTCGTGTACGAGGCGATGGTCCTGCGGGCCTGCTCGCTCATCAGCCGGTCCTTCCTGCCACGGCCACCGGTGCGCCGACGATCCCTGACGAGCCCAGAGTGGCAAGAGAGCAGCGCGCTCCGCCTGCACCTGGCAGGTCGGAAATCGGCGCGGTCGGTCGGTCCACGAGAACAAAGATCAAATTGGGACAAGTCGGATGCTCTTGCCTAGGCTGGGTGCTCAGGCTCGCCCAGGCGTGGATCCCGCGACTCGCTCGATCGCCTCCGATGACCGGAGGGGAACGGAGTGATCTATGGCCGGCCATCCGTCACAGAGGCTGTCCCTCAATGTCTCCGACCAGGAAGTGACCCGTCATCCGAGCGACACCGCGGGCACCGAACGGCACGATCCCCGTCCGTTCGCGGCGCTGGACCCACACGGGCTGCTGGTGCTGTCCCGCACCCTTTTCACCTGCGCGGAGCAGAGTGAGGTCGTGCGGTTGGCCATGCGGCACGTCAGTGCCCTGGGTCCTTACCACGCCGAGGCCGGATACCTCGCGACGGGCGACGGTTTTTCCCGCGTCCCAGGCCACGACGCGGGAGCGCCAACGGTCGACGACGCACGGATGAAGGAGTTGGGCGAGGCTGACGGCTCCGTGTCCCTTCCGGAGCGGGTCTGGACCTGGGCGTTCGGCCTGCGCGGGGCCGGCGGTCTGCTCGGCTACATCGTGGTCTCCTCCCACTCCGGTCCCGATGAGCAGGGGCACTTCCTCCTCTCGACCCTCGTGGGGCTCACATCGGCGGCCCTGTCGCTGGCGGCCATGCGCCCTGCGCACCACGACAGCGCCGGAGAACTGAGCCGACTCCGTGCCGAACGGGACGCCGTATTGCGGCAGTTGGACACAATGCGCTCCGAGCTGCACCTGCAGAAGACCGTGCACGAGACCCTCGCCCGTGTCGCTGCCCGGGGCGGCGGCGAGGACGCCATCACCCAAGCGCTGTACGAGCTCACCGGGCTGTCGGCGCTCATCGAGGACCGGTTCGGCAACCTGAGGTCCTGGGCCGGTCCCGACCGGCCCGACCCCTATCCGGTGCGGTCCTCGACCTACCAGGAGGAGATGCTGCGGCAGGTCGCGCGCGAGGCGGGCCCGGTCAGAGTCAAGGACCGGCTGATCGCTTTGGCCCGCCCGCGCGGCGACGTCCTCGGCGTACTCGTCATCGAGGACCCCGAGGCGACGGCCGACGAGCACACCATGTTCGCCCTGGATCACGCCCAGCGCTCGCTCGCCCAGGAGCTCATGCATATGCGCGAACTCACCGAGGTCGAACTGCGGCTGCGCCGCCAGCTGATCGACGACCTGTTGGAGGGCACTGACGAGACGAGTGCCTACGCCCGGGCCGAAGCCGTCGGCCACGACCTGCAACGTACCCATTACGTGGTCGTGGTGTACTGGCCCGGCAACGCCCCTGACGACTCCTTCACCCGTGCCCTCGATCAGGCGACGGCCACCACGGCGACCCGTCCGCTGATCACCCGTCGCGGTGACCGGGTGGTCCTGCTGACCGAAGCAAGGCCCCACGACGATGCCGTGCACGCTGCGCTGGCGCATGAACTGGGGACGCCCGACGGTGCGATCGGGGTGAGCACCCGCTGCGACTCCCCGGACGGTGTTCCCCGCTGCTATCAGGAGGCCCTGCGGGCCTTGGAGGTGCGGCAGAACTCCCGCCAGCGCAGCGGGACGACGTTCTTCGACGACCTCGGGCTGTACCGGATCCTGGGGCCCGGAAACGATCTCCGGGAGCTCGAAGGCTTCGTGCGGGAGTGGCTCGGCCAGCTGATCGACTACGACGCGGGGCACGACACGGAGTTGGTGGAGACGCTCTCGCGTTACTTCGACTGCGGAGGCAACTACGACGATGCGGCCGCCGCGCTGACGGTCCACCGCAGCACCCTGCGCTACCGGCTGCAGCGCATCCGTGAGATCAGCGACCGCGACCTGGCGGATGTGGACACCCGGCTCAATCTGCAGGTGGCAACTCGCGTCTGGAAGATCATCTTGGGCGGGCGGCGCTGACCGCAGCCACCCGGAGGGCCGGTGCAGCAGGTCAGCCCGGCTGCCGGAGCCTGCCGACAACTGTCTTGGAACGCTGCTACCCGTGCATTCGCGGCCTTCCGCCGACATCGCCCTGCGCACGTGGGCTGACGGGATGGGAACGGCGCCACTGCGCGCCGGGCCAGTAGAAGCGGTAGCGGTGCTGTGTCGGCCGGTCACGGCCTTCTCGCACTTCTCCTACGAACGCGACGAGGCGAGGCGGAAGGCTCGCATGCGCCTCACGGGCCGCGGAGAAGGGTTCGGGTCTCGTGGTCGATCTGCTGGGCCTCTCCGGTGGGTACGACCACGATCGGTATTTCCGCCCCCGGCCCGCTGACGATTGCCGGACGGCTCGCGTCGTCGGGCGTGCGCAGGCCGCCGGTCAGGCCGAGGGCGGTGAGCCGGGTGCATACCTCTTCGCGGACCTCGGGCTGGTCTTCGCCGATCTCCCCGGTGAAGACCAGGGCGTCGAGCCGGTCGAGGGACGCGGCCATCGCAGCGATGCCGCGGCGACAGTGATGAGTGAAGACGTCCAGGGCGAGAGCGGCGCGCTCGTCGCCCGCTGCCCGGCTGCGGACGAGGTCGCGAGTGTCGTCGGAGGTTCCGGAGAGGCCGAGCAGACCGGAATGGTGATTCAGTACGTCCTCGATGTCGTCGGCGGACAGACGGTGCCGCGTCTGCAGCCAGGTCAGGGCGCCGGGGTCCACGCTTCCGCTGCGATGGCTCATCACCAACCCCTCCAGCGGTGTGAAGCCCATGGTGGTGTCGACGCTGGTCCCGTTGTGCACCGCACAGGCGGAGCAGCCGCCACCGAGGTGGGCGATCACCAGGTGGAGCTGCTGGGGGCGCTGACCGAGCAGTTCGGCCGTCCGGCCGAGTGCCCAGGCGTAGGACAGCCCGTGGAAGCCGTAGCGGCGCATCCCGTACTCCTCGCGCCAGGTGGCGGGCACCGCGTACTCGCGGGCGGCGGCGGGCAGGCCGGCGTGGAAGACGGTGTCGAAGCAGGCTGCGTGCGGGACGTCGGGTAGCAGGTTCCGGGCGGTATCCAGGACAGTGAGGGCCGGCGGGACGTGCAGCGGTGCCAGGTCGGCCACATTCCCGAGGGCGGCCCGGACGTCGTCGTCGACCAGGACGTGGCTGCGCAGTCCGGGTCCGCCGTGGACGATGCGGTGACCCACGGCAGTCGGCGATGGCGTTTGGGCCAGCAGTTGCCGCAGAGGGCCGGACACGTCTTCGCCGGGTGCGGAGGCGCTGTGGTGTTCGGCCAGGACCTGCCCGTCGTCGCCGAACACGGTCAGCCTCAGGCTGGACGAGCCTGCGTCGGCCACCAGGACTGGGCCGGTGTTTCCTGCCGACACGGTGCTCCTTCCCCGCGGTCCCGGACCGCGTCGCACGGCTGTGCCCGCAACGGCTCGGCGTGTGTGCCGAGGCAGCCGGGTACCCGCCTGACCTCGTATGAAACGGAGGCCCATCGGATGAGCTCGGCACACCAGGAAGGTGCGGCGTACCGGCGGGCGGCCGACCATGTGGCCGCATCAGTGATCTTCCTGCGCGGCAACGTGCTGCTACGGGAGCCGCTGCGGCCGGAACACATCAAGCCGAGGCAGCTCGGCCACTGGGGCTCGTGCCCGGGGATCACCATGGTGTACGCGGCGCTCAACACGCTCGTCCGTGAGCGGGACGCCGATGGGCTGTCGGTGCCCGGTCCCGGCCACGGCTCCCCGGCCAACCACGCCAACCTCTGGATGGAGGGCACCCACGAGGAGTACGACCCCGCGCATGTCCGGACCGGCGCAGGTCTGAGGACCTGACAGTCCCGACGTGCGTGACGTGCGCATCCTCGCAATCGGGGAATCATTGAGCCATTTCAGCGCGGGCCCCGATCGGGCGACGCTCGCGGTGTGCGCAACGGACGCGGCTCCCGCGCCGTTGGGGGAGGTGTTCGGAGTCTCGACCCACAGGCCCAGGAGCCGCGTTGGTTCCGTGTTCTGCCGTACTCGACCTGCCCCACGCGCTGGTCGAGTGGGTGACCACGCTCATCGTCACCCGCGAGGGACCGTCGCTGCGAACTCCCTCCGCACCGGCGTGCGCTGGTCGGCCTGGTATACCTGCGCAGGCACGACACGCTCGCGCAGATCGCCGCCGGCTTCGGGATCTCCGTGAGCAGCGCCCACGCCTGCACCACCACGGTGATCAGGCTGCTCGCCGAGCGTGCACCAGGCCTGCTCAAGGTGCTGCGGGAGGCCGATCCCGACTACGTCCTGCTCGACGGAACTCCCGCCGTGTGCGACCGGGTAGGCGACGGCCGGACCGACTGCTCCGCCAAGCACCGTCGGCATGGGGTGAACGTGCAGCTGGTGACCGATCCGGACGGACGACTGCTGTGGATCTCGCCCGCGCTGCCCGGCCGTGCGCACTACCTGACCTCGGCCCGCACCCACCGGATCATCCGGATCTGCGAACGCCAGGGCATCCCGATCCTCGCCGACCGCGCCTACATCGGAGCCGGCCCATGGGTGACAACACGCCTCAGACGCCCGCCAGGCGGGAACCTCACGCCAACCCAGCAGACCGTCGACCACGCGCTGTCCGCAGCACGGGCACCCGTCGAGCGCGGCGTCGCACGACTGAAGTCATGGCGGATCTTCCGCAGGTCCCGACGCAGCCCGAATCGAATATCGTCAATCACCACGGCCATCCTCACCCCGGAGCGGCAACGCTGAAGAAGCTCAGTAGGCCAATGCCGGGCGAGGCTGACGAAGACGTCGTCGAATCGGGGCGCATACTCCCCCAGGCCCTCGGCCTTCCCGTCGGCAGTGACCACGGCCAGTGGGCGCAGGGCCGTGTGCGCGACCGCGCCGATTCGTCGATGCGTGAGCCACTGATCGTTCACCGGGGCAGCGAACGTGACTGCGGACTTCGCGCCCAACGCCGGGGCGTCCAGCGCGCGTTCGCCCATCTGCGCTGATTTCGCCGCCTGCGGGTGCGCCGGCAGATGCGCGACGACCTCCAGGAGGCCTTCCTCACCCTCGGATGCGCACTGCTCTGCCGGTGGCGCCTGGCCTCGGCTGTCGACCCCTAACTCTTCTGCAGAGTGCGGCTGACGCCCGCGATGACCGCGGTCGTCAGCACCCATCCGAGGGCGATCAGCAGGTAGGCCAGCCACTGGAGGCCGTCGTTCGACCAGTACCACGCCGTGCGTTGGCCCAGACCACCGATGGGGATCAGCAGGTCGAGTGTGTAGACGAGGGGCTGGAACGGGGCGCCTTCGCCTCGTTGGAGCCGATGAGGGGAGTGCGTCCCGAAGGACAGCATGCCCAGGAAGGTCAGCGCGAGGAGCCAGACGCCGGCCAGCCAGGGGCGGTAGCCATAGCCGACGGTCACGTCGAGCAGGTGTCCCCACACGCGCGCGGCCGGGAGCAGGGTTTGACGCCGATGGCGCTGTTTGGCCAGGAGTACGCGGCGGGCGTCGTCGTCGTGGCCGGCCTTCCGGTACCAGCTCGCCAACTGCTCATAGGGCTGGGGGTTGTAGCCCGGGCTGTGTCGTATCCACGCCACGCGGCGGGTTACGGAGTCCCGCCGGCCCACTGCCTCCCGCCGCTCGCCTGAATCCTCCACCTTGATGGAGCCGTAGACGAAGCCGTCCAGTTCCACCACGTCCGGCCAACTGTGCTCGCTGTCGTGGAGGTAGGACACCTGCGCGCCCCGCAGGTCCACGGTGCCGGCGGGTGACCGGGCGAGGGTGAGGTCGAAGTCGACGGCCTGCATCAGCGGGGCGACCAATGACGGGCCGTGGCCGTCGGACGGCCCGTTCAGGACGGCTCCTTCGAAGGTCAGGTTGTCCGAGATCCGGGCACCCCGCAGCCGTACGGTCCCGTTCGCGACGAACCCGTCGGAGAAGTCGAGCGTCGAGGCCACGGCGTTGTCCAGGGCGAGCGCCACCCCACGTCGGCCGGGGCGGTCCAGCAGCGCGCCCCGCATGTGCAGCCCGCCGGGCAACTGTGCCCCCATGAGTCGGACTTCGCCGTGCGCGACGAATCCGTCCACACAGTAGACGCCGCCCTCTGCGACGAGTCCGCCGGCGGACACCGCCCATTCCTCGGGTGCGGTGATCTCGGCGCCGCTGAGGTTCACGGCCCCGCTCACGCGGGCGTTGATGAGCGACAAGGCCGTGACCCTGCGGTGGAAGGGCGAGGCAGAGCCGCTTGCGATGCGAGAACGCCGCAGGTCGAGGCGCCCCTCGATCCGGATCAAGCCGGCTTCCACGCCCGGCACTTGACTGCCCACGATCGCGATCGACTGGGTCGACGCACCCGAGAGATCCACGCCTTCCTCGAACCAGCAGTCTTCGAGCCAGAGGGCGTGAGCGACCTGCGCGCCGGCCAGGTCGAGGTGCCCGGATATCCGTGCCCCGACGAGCCTCAGACACGCGACGGCGCCTGGCTGCGCGGTGTTCGCCCCCAGGAGGAGCGCCACGATCACGGCGGCCCGGACCGTCCGCCCGGGACCCCACTGCCCACCCTCGGCAACTCGGTCGTCCTCGGGCACACCAATGCGCAGGTCCACGCGGCGTCCCTCGGGGAACGCGTCCCACAACTCACGCTCTGGTGAAGTCAACTCGTCGTAGGAAAGCACTCATGCAGAGTAGTGATCTTCCTTCGCCCTCGCCCTGCCTCACCGCACGCGGCAGTACGTGGTGAAGTGAACGGGAGCCCGCTCGGGGTGCGCCCGGCCCAGCGCGGAGGCGCTTGGCGGAGGCGGGTGGCTCCGTGGCATCCGGCGATGGAGCCTCCGTAAAACCCGTTGGCGGACCGTGGCGGCCACTGCTAGTTTTCCGGAGGCCGTGCGAGAGAACGAGGAGGTGGTACCCGTGAACGCAGTATCGACATGGGTGCTTCCCTCCGGGGTCACGGTCGGGCGATAGGTCGTCCGGGAGCGCCACTCTGAGCACTCCCGAAAGGCACGACCATGCACTTCATCTCCGAGCAGCGCCTCGACGACGGCGTCCTCGAACGCGAATTCACCCTCGGCGAGATCCCCGGCACCCTGTGGACGCCTGAATCCGCCACATCCGCCACTCCGGCCCCGCTGATCCTGATGGCCCACAACAACGGCCTGCCCAAGCGTGAACCCCGGTTGGTGGCCCGGGCCCGGTACACCGCGGCGCGCGGTTACGCGGTGGCCTCCATCGACGCCGCCGGGTGCGGCGACCGGCCCCGTTCCGCCGCCGACGAGCAGACCCGCGCCGACCTTCGCCGGGCGATGCGGGCCGGCGAGCCGGTCGCCGAAATCTTCGAGTCCCTCGTCGGCCCGCTGGTCGAAAACGCGGTCCCTGAATGGCAGACCACTCTGGACGCCCTCCTCGCGCTGCCCGAGATCGGCGGCCCCGTCGGGTACTCCGGAGGGTGGACCGCCCTCGGCATTCGTCTTGCGGTGGCCGATCCACGCATCGCCGCCGCCGGTTTCTTCGCCGGGGGTTACGTGCCCCGCGCCCAGCGCGAGGAGGCCCGACAGGTCACCATTCCGCTGCTGTTCCTGGTGCAGTGGGACGACGAGGGGAACCCCCTGCAGCAGGCGCTGGACCTGTTCGACGCCTTCGGCAGCAAGGAGAAGACGCTGCACGCCAATCTGGGCGGGCACACCGGCACCCCGTGGTTCGAGCTGGAGGACGGGTGCCGGTTCCTGGACCGACACCTGAAGTGAGGCCGGGCTGTCTGGAGGGCAGCCAACGGTAGTCGGTAGGCGGTGTCGGCCAGGGCGCCGCTCATCGAGGGCAGGCCCCTGCTCTCTTCCATGGCGGTGGCCAGCAGATGCACGACCGCCCCGACCGGCCGGTACCGACCAACGGCGGTACCGGCCGGTCGGGGCGGCGCCCGGCCACCAGCGCCTCCATCAAGCTGGGCCCACGCCCGCGGACTGCCGTCAGCCCCCGTCAATGCCTCCCAGCAGCGGCAACCGATTCAATGACGCCACGCCAGGTCCGGCGATAGCCCTCTCGAAGAGGCCCGCCGACCAGGTCGAGGATCTCCGATACCGCGTCGATCATGAGCATGGGGTCTCCCGACTCGCACAAGTGCCGGTGCCCTTCCAGCAGGGCGGCCCCACGCTCTGGGTCCGCCGCCAGAAGACGTCGCGGCAACCACTTCCCGCCGCCGATCCAGGCATGGTGGTGGTCGCAGAGCAGGTCGGCCGCTGTGTTGAGCACGAACCCGGCCACTGCCAGCCGCTCGATGCGGTCGCCCGCATCAGCGAGATCGTCAAGGGCGTCCGTCAGCCCGTACCTCTTCGTCTCGACCGACGCCGGTTCCAGCGCCGGCGGACCCTTTCGCAGGTCCGCCTCGGCCAGGGCACGGGCCCGCCCGGCCTCACCATTCGTGTCGACCAGGACGATCCCGGCGGCATACATGTTCTGAAGGACCGCACGACGTCCAGCAACGTCCGCTGCGAAGAGCTCCACGAGACCGGCACGGGTGTGGACGAAGAGCTCCACGACACGGCCCTCGTACCGAATCGTCTCCCGGCAGGTTTCGCCGCCGTCCCCGATGAGGACCGCGATGTCCAAGTCACTGTGGGCGGTGGCCCGTCCGGCAGCCGTCGACCCGGCAAGGATCACGGCGAGCGCATCGGGGAAACGGTCACGGGCGAGACGTCGCGCTTGGTCGACGGGATCCGTGTTCATGACGGAATGCTTCCAGGAGCCCTGATCAACAGCGACTGGGTTTCTTGCGACGAGTCCCGATCAACTTTCGACGGCCGGGCAGCCGACCGGTCACCGGGAGTGGGTGGTTTCAGCCCTGGGAGAGTTCAGCCAGGGCGTCGAGCCGCGTGGGTGTCCAGCCGAGTTCGCGCTGGGCCCGGGCGCCGGTGAGCTGCTGGTCGAGGGCGAACGCCTCGGCGATCGGGCCCATCTGCCGCAGGGCCTCGTCCAGGGACAGCGAGTTGATCCTGCCCGGGCATCCGGCGGCGTGGCTGAGGGCCAGGGTGATGTCCGCCAGCGGGAGGTTCTGGCCGCTGACCCCTGCGTAGACGGCACCGGCCAGGGCGTTCAGGGCCAGGACGTACAGCTCGGCGATGTCGTCGACGTGGACCAGTGCCCAGTGGGCGGAGCCGTCCCCGATGCAGGGGACAGCACCGGCGGCGCGCCCCGGCTCGACGAAGAACGACTGCGCGAGCCCTCCGCTGTGGCCGTAGACCAGCCCGGGCATCACCACCACCGGGTGCTCTCCTGTGGTGGCCCGTGCGAGCACGCGCTTCTCGTTGTCCAGCCGCCAGGCGGTGATGCCCGGCGGGTTCAGCGGGGCGTCCTCGTCCACGACCCCGTCGGTGTCCCCGTACACCCACGCTCCGCCGGTGTGCACGTACGGTCGGCTCCCCGCGCCGTCCTGCATCGCCTCGGCCGCGGCGCGGTCGACATCCGCGGTGCCCTCGGAGTAGTCCACCCCGAGGTGGATCACACCGTCGGCCCGTCCTGCGGCCTCCCGCAGGACGTCGGTGTCGGTGTCGGTGAGTGCCCCTACCAGGGGAGTAGCACCCAGGTCCGACACGGTGCGCGCGGACCGCTCGCTGCGCGCCAGTGCCGTCACCTCGATGCCGCGTCGGATCAGCGCCGCGATGACGGAGCGGCCGATGTAGCCGGAGCCGCCGGTGACGAAAACCTTCATTGTCCTCACGGTCCTTTCGGATGTCGGATACGGCGGGAATCCCGCCGCTCCCCCACCCTGCGGCCACGCTGCCGTGAGCGTCCAAGACCTCTTCTGTCAGTGACGATGCCCTGGGGGCATCAGCGCTCGGCGGCGGTGACGTCGGCGAACTCGGACATCAGCGCGGAGTGCCGGTCCGCGCTCCAGGCAAGACAGACCTCATTGGGGCCGATGTCGTCGATGGGCACGTGGGCGACATCGGTGTGGGTGTAGTAGGCCGCGGTCGACAAGGGAAGGACCAGCACGCCGCCCGAGGTCGCGACATGCTCCAGCTTCTCCTCCACACTGCCGAAGGCGGGCCGCTCGCCGACCTCCTCGTCGCTGATCCGGTCCGGGAGGTCGCGCCACTCGGGGACGGCGTCGGGGTCCTGCAGCAGCCGCTCGGCGGCCAGGTCCGCGATACCGATGGACGTCTTGCCCGCCAGACGGTGGTGCGACGGAAGTACGGCGACGCGCGCCTCGCGGAAGACAGAGCGCAGCGTCAGGCCGCGGCGCTCGACCGGCAGCCGCACGAAGCTGACGTCGAGGAGGCCCTCGTGTACGGCCTGGACCTGGGTGTCCCAGGAGGTGCGCACCACCTGCACGTCCAGCTCGGGGTGTCTGGCGGTGAAGTCCCGCACGGCGCCGGTCACGGTGATCCCCGGCATGAATCCGACCGTGAACGTGGACGCCCCGTGCGCGGCCCGCTGGACGCGGCGGCCGAGCGCCTGGGCGGAGGCCAGCAAGGGTCGGGCGTCCTCCAGCAGCTGGTGGCCCGCGGCCGTCAGCTCGGTGGACTGCTTGCCCCTGGTGAACAGCTGCGCGCCCAATTCGTGTTCCAGGGCCCGGATCTGCCGGGAAAGCACCGGCTGTGTGATGTGCAACCGCTCGGCCGCCCGACCGAAGTGTGACTCCTCGGCCACGGCCACGAAGTAGCGCAGCTTGCGCAGGTCGACATCCACGGCATCTCCCACGGTACGAACAGCAACCCCTCAGCCTAGCCCCGCCGGGCCGAGCCGTCGGGGTTGCTCATGCCAACGGGGCGCGTCCCGAGTACGCGCCGGCGGTCCCGGTCAGAAGCCTCACAGACGTGGGCCGCGGACCCCGGGAATGTCGATGCCAGAGTCGTCGGACCCGTCCCCGAGGGACATTCTCTTGGTCGCCGTTCCAGCCTCGCCCGTGTGGACCAGCGAAGGCCCGTGAAAGACGATCACCGGCACGTCGGGCGCCGTTTCCATGATGAGCGGGGTCGGTATGTACGGCAGCTCTGGCGGGAGTGGGGCAGCGGCTCCCGCGTAGTGGCGCAGCGAGGTGGCCAGTTCCCTCAGGCGGCGCACATGGATGTTGTGCAGGGCTTCGCCGATGATGCGGGTCGTGTCGTCGGTGAGGGCCAGGAAGGTGGGGTGCAGGACGTATTTGCCGAGCTTGACCGCCGTCTCCAGCCTTTGGTCGCCGCGGGCCAGGTCGGTGACGAGGGTGGCGGTCCAGCCCTCGGGCGAGGAGTTCGGGAGCAGCAGTCGCCCGAGGACGTCGAAGGTGCCGGCCGACCGGAGTTCCCCGGGGTGCGGGACGTCGGGCTGCCCCGGCACACCGGCCGCGCCGAGGTCGGCCTTCGCCCAGCTGTGCGCCCGTACATGCACGGCGAGAGCAAGAGCGGTACGGACGAATCCCTCCTGCGCCGCGACCCCGACCGGCGGGTGGTCCGGCAGACCGGGCCCCAGCATCGCCTGCGTCTGCCCCGCCAGCATGCCCAGGGCCCAGGTCCGCCGTTCCGGGTCCGGAGGATCCCGCCGCAGTTCCCGGGCCGCCTCACGGGCGGCCATCAGCACCCCACGGGCCGGCCGGTCGAGGTGCTCGGGTGACGTGGTGGCCCACTGAGGCGGCCCCGTACCGTCCTCGGAGCCCACGTTGCTCCCCCTCCCCGGCCGGTCCGACAGTACGAGCGGAAAAGGCCGGTAAGCCCAGGGTGCCCCGCCCGATCCCGTTGTTCCAGCCTCAGTACCGAACGCGGCAGCGCCGGGACGACCGGGGACAGCTCCGCCAGCCCCAGCACCTGCCGACAGCCTCACCCGCCGGCCCGGATGCGCGGCAGGCTCGGCGCCGTCCGGACGACCGCCGTGCCGCCTATGCTGCGGCGAGGCAAGAGGCACGGGGAGGCATGCATGCGTAAGCCTGGCGTCCAGGTGCTGGCCTGGGGTTCGGCGTCGGTGTGGGTGATGGCGGCCGTGGTGGCATGCGGTCACCCGGAGTCGGCGGCCGACGATGCCGCCCGGAGCGCCTCCCAGGATTCTTTCCGGGACTCCTCCACGTACACCTCCGAGTTGCAGAAGAGCGACCTCCCCTGGAGCGGCAGTCCCAGTCCGTACGACGCCGAGGTGAGACTCGATGACGGTCGCCGGGTGGCCATGCACTACCGGCGGGGCCAGGGCCTCGTCGAGCAGCACTACAGTCCTCGGGCGAAGGCCTGGACCCGCGCGGTGGTCATCCACCGTACCGAGGCGGACGCATGCCAGGGCATCGAGCTGCGGGCGAACGGTGGCACCGTCGCGGCGATCGCGGACTTCGGCCCCTACTGCTACGACGGCGAGCCGCCGGCCGTGTCGATCGCGGCCGTCGGCACGGACAGCCTCACCGAGTGGGACGTCAACGTCACGAAGGATTTCGACGGTTGGGAGCGGGCCTCCGTCTCCGACGACGGGGGTGAGGTCGTCTTCAGGAGGGACATCACCCTCCGTTGGAGCCGTACCGACGGGTTCGGCGATCAGTGACGGGCCTTCAGCGCAACGACGGGACCGTCCTCACCTCAGGCCGGTGGGCGCTCGGGGTCCTGTGGGGTGGTCGGGTGGTCGTAGCGGGAGGTCGTGGGGGTGGCCTGGCGCCAGGCGGAGGAGAGTTCGCGGTTGAGGGCGCGTTCTGCCTCCGGGCCTTCCGGCAGCGGGAGGTGAAGGGCCGTCAGCATGTCGAAGCGGTGCAGGTCGAACGCCGTGCGTACGCACTCGCTGTAGGCGAGCGCCGCCCGGACCGCCCCGACGTACGCGACGCGGGCGACGGCGAGCGGCAGCAGAGCGAGACACGCCCACCAGCCCGCGGACGGCAGGAGCAGCGCGGCGGACGTGACGGCGGTGGCCGCCATCGTCACCGCCAGCCGGGCGGCCCCGTCGAGTGTGTTGCGGCGGTCGGTGACGATCGCGCGGGTCGTCTCGCCGAGCACGGGATACAGCCGTGGCCAGGCGACCACGGCATCGAGCCCGTACGGCTCACCGGCCTGCCGTTCCATGGCTGCCAGGACGTTGCCGAGCGCCGTGGGGCGGACCTGTTCCGCAGGCGGAAACCCGCGGCGCAGCCGGGTTCCGGCGAGTCCGGCGGCCTGGATCTCCGCGTTCGAGGGCTCCGTGTCGGCGTCCTCGGGCAGTTCGGCCCGTTCGGCGAGGAGTGCCCTGCGCCGCAGTTGGCGTGCTCGTGACGCCCGGGCCACGGGCGTGGTCCAGCATGGCCAGCCGCCTTCGAGGAGCCGGACGACGGCGAGTTGGAGTGGGTGGCCGAGGGTCGCGCCCAGGGTGACGGCGAGGGCCACCAGCAGGACCTCGCCCGTGCCCAGGTCGGCGGCCGTCCGCCAGGCGCGGTCGAAGTCCGGGGGGCTGCCCGGCGCTCCGGCCCAGACCAGGGTCAGGACGAAGAGTGCCGCCGCGTAGGTGGGCAGGTGGTCGACCAGGAAGAACCGGACGCCTTCGAGACCCGGCCTGGCGGCGGTGTCGAGTCTCACCGCTGGAGTTCCAGGTCGCCGTGTCCGTTCGGACACACCGGAGCGGGGCGGGTGTCGGCGTGGATCCGGCGGCGCAGGGTGTCGCAGGAGGGGCAGCGGTAGCGCAGGATCTCGTACCGCAGCGACTCGCCCGGCAGGGTGGCCCCGTCCCCGTCGCCCACCGAGCGCAGCACCGGCGTGCCGAGTCCGCTGAGGTAGGCGCGGGTGGTGATCCCCACGATCCGGCCGCCGACGCCGACGGCGACCTCCCGCAGGGTGCGGTCGGTCACGAAGAGCGACTCCAGCGCGTCCGCCGCGTCAGGCACCCGGCAGCCCGGCGGCAGGTCGAGGACCGGTATGCCGTCCGGCAGGGGCTCGGCGGGTCTCGACGCGTCGAGCAGGATGTCGAACTTGTCATCGGTCATGACCCATTGAGGTATCAAGCCGTCACGGTCCGCGTCCAGCGCCGTACATTGAGTGCGGGGAGACGCCGGGCGGGGGAGGCCTGTGATGGGGAAGCAGCCGACGGCCGCGCTGTGGGCGCGCATCGAGGCGTACGAGGCGGGCGACGACGAGGCGCTCACCTCTCCGGCGGCGGTCGCCGCGGCCGAGTCGCTGCGCGCCGGCCCCGGTTCCGAGGACGGCGACGTCCTGGCCGTGCTGACGAAGTACCACTGGTACCGCTTCCACGCGGGCCTCGGACCCGAGGAACTGGCCGCTGCCGCACGGACGGGCGACCGGCTGCGCGAGGGGGACCCCGACGCTCTGCCCGGGGCGCTGCGCGACGTCCTCGAACTCGTCGACGCGACCCTCGCGGGCGAGGGGACGACGCTGGACTTCGAGGGCGACGGCGATTGGCGCGACGCGTACATCAACCTCTTCTTCACCCTGGCCCAGGCATGGTGGTTCGCCCACGAGGACGCCGACCCGGCCGCGTCCGCCGCGCTGCACGACCGTGCTGTGGCGGCGATGGGCCTCACCCGGGCCCTCATGCCCGCTGACGACCGGCTGCGCCCGCTGGCCACGGGCCTGCTCGGCCGGTACGTGTCGACGCGGGGCGCCCGCACGGGAGACCGGGACGATCTCACGTCCGCCCTCGCGCTGCTCCACGAGGCCCTCGACACCACCGCGCCCGGCGACGAGTTCCGCGGAACGTTGCACAGCTTCCTCGTCGAGGCGCTCGCCGGCGCCGCCGTCCGGGACGACACCCCCGCCGCCGGCAGCGCCTTCGCCCGGGCGGCCACCTCCGCGTTGCGCGAACTCGACCCGGACAGTGTCGACTTCGGGCACATCGCCGAACTGTCCCGAAGTCTCGCCGCCCGCCGCCTGAGCGTTGACCTGGCCGGGGACCGGGACATCGACGAGCGCGTCGACCACGCCCGGCTCGATGCCGCCGCCCACCCCGTGGCGGACCGGGAACGCGCGGTGGCGCTCTTCCTGCTGGGCACCGCGCTGCAGGCCCGCGCGGGTGCCCGGCTGTCGATCGAGGACAACACCGAGGGGATCGCGGCGCTGCGCGAGATGGCGGGACTCGTCGCGGACGCCGAACTGCCCGCGCAGCGCGCCCTGCCGCACACCCTGCTCAGTGTGCTCCTGGACCAGCGGCTCGGGTTCACCGGCGACACCGCCGCCGCCACCGAGGCGGTCGCCGCCGCCCGTCACGCGGTGGAACTCATGCCGCCGGGCGCGGAGTTGCGGGCGTACTGCCTGGCGAATCTCGGCGCCGCCCTGTCCATGCGGTACGACGTGAGCGGCGCGCTCGCCGACCTGGACGAGGCCATCGACGTGCTGAGCGGCGCCATCGGGGAGGGCGGCGCCGTCGAGGCGAGGACACTGTCCGTGCTGGGCCTCAGCTATTACTACCGCTACGACAAGACGGGCGACGTCGCCGACCTCGAAGCGGGCGTGCACTGGTCACGTCGGGCCGTCGCCGTGACGACCCCCGCCGATCCGGGGCGGCCCGACTGGCTGGGCAACCTCGCCACCGCCCTGCTCATGTGGCACCGGCACGCGGGCGCCCCCGAGGTGCTCGACGAGGCCGTGGACCTGATGCGGGAGGCGGCCTCGCTCACCCCGCCGGAGCACGGCGACCGGGAACGTGCGCAGTCGAACCTGGGTGACGCGTTGTTGGAGCGCTACCAGTCCACCGGCTCCCCCGACGACCTGCGGGAGGCCGTCGCAGCCGTCCGGGACGCGGTGACCCACTCCGTGCCGGGCACACCGGGCGCGGCCAAGGCCCGGACCATGCTGGGCAACACCCTGCTCCAGCTCTACGAACTCACCGGGGACCCGGCCGACCTCGACGAGGCGATCGAGCTGTCGGACCTGACGGACCGCGCGGGCGGCTCCGTACCGGTGACGGCCCGGGATCTGAACAACCTCGGTGTCCCGCTCCTGATCCGCTACGACCTGACGGGCTCGGGCACCGATCTCGACCGGGCGATCACCGCGTACCACGAGGCGCACCGGCTGGCGGCACCCGGCAGCACCGAGGCGGTCCGCGCCCTCCTCAACCTCGGCAACGCTCTCGAATACCGCTACCGGAAGAGCGGGCACCGTCCCGACCTCGACGAGGCCATCGTCTTCCTGGGACGCGCGGCGGACTCCGGTCCCGCCGCGGCCGAACGGCCCATGGTGTTCATCAACCTCGCCAAGGCCCTCGCCGTGCGGTACGAACTCTCCGGTGAGGCCGAGGACATCGACCGGTCGGCCGACGCCATGAAACAGGCGCTCGCCGCCCTGCCGGCCGGTCATGCCCGGCGGCACCGCTATCTCTCGGCGTACGGGAGCGTGCTGGTCCGGCGCGGCGCACGCACCGGCTCCCTCACCGACCTCGACGGCGCCGTGGCCCACGCGGGGGCGGCCGTCGAGGCGACACCCGACTCGGACCCGCGCCGCAGTGCTCACTTCATCAACCTCGCAGCCGCCCTCGTCGCCCGCTTCCGGCACACGGGAGACCCTCAGGACCGGGCCGACGCGGAACGGCTGCTGGGTACGGCCGCCGAGGCGACGGTCTCCCCGGCCGCCGTGCGCGTCCAGGCCGCGCGCGAGGCGGGCGCGCTCGCTCTGGAACGCGGGGACACCGAGGCCGCGCTGGCCTTCCTCGAACAGGCCGTGCTGCTGATGCCGTTGCTGGCCTGGCGGGGCATCCCGCGGGCCGATCAGGAGCGCAGGCTCACCGAGTTGGCCGGCGTTGCGTCCGTGGCCGCCGCGGCGGCCGTCGCCGTCGGCCGCCCCGAGAGAGCGGTCGAACTGCTGGAGCAGGGCAGGTCCGTCCTGTGGTCGCAGATCCTGGACACCCGGGAGGATCTCACCGCTCTGCGTGCCGTACGTCCCGACCTCGTCGACCGGCTCACCGAGGTCCGGGCCGCCCTCGACGTACAAATCGACCACGACTTCGCCGGCCGCGCACCGACGGGGGCGGGTGACCGCACCGCGTCGGCCAGGAGCTGGGACCGACTGGTCGCCGAGGTGCGGTCGTTGCCGGGCTTCCAGGGCTTCCTGAAACCCCGTTCGTTCGAGGAGCTGTCGGTGTCCGCCGCCGAGGGGCCGGTGGTCGTCGTCAATCTCAGCGCGCTGCGCTGCGACGCCCTGGTGATCGTCGACGGCGCGGTGCGGGTGGTACCGCTCCCCGGCCTCGACCCGGAGCGGCTGGTGGAGCACCTCAACGACGTCTTCGGCACGTTCGACGATCCCCCGGCGGGCCTCGCGGCCGTCGTCCGTGCCCATCTGACGGTCACCAGCCTCCTGGAGTGGCTGTGGACGGCCGTCACCGGCCCGGTACTGGCGGCCGTCGGTCCGGTACGGCGCCTGTGGTGGTGCCCCACCGGGCTGCTGGCGTTCCTGCCGCTGCACGCGGCCCTCCGTCCGGGTACGGACGAATCGGCCCTGGACCACGTCGTCTCCTCCTACACCCCCACCCTCCGCGATCTGATCACCGCCCGCTCCCGGCCCGAACCGCCCGACCCCCGCGTGCTCGTCGTGGCCATGCCCGAGACACCGGGGGCGCCCGACCTCGCGGTGGAACCCGAGACCGACGCGCTGAAACGGCTCTTCGGGTCCCGCGCCACCGTGGTGACAGGTCCCGGGGCCACTCGCGCCCGCGTTCTCGACGAAATCGGCCGCCACTCGTGGGTGCACTTCGCGTGTCACGGACACCAGGACCTGGCGGATCCCTCCCGCAATGCCCTCCTGCTGGCCGACGAACCGCTCACGGTCCTGGACCTGGCCCGACTGCGGCCCACCGGCGCCGAGTTGGCCTACCTCTCGGCCTGCCGAACGGCGGCCGGCGGGGCCGCCCTGCCCGACGAGGCGATCCACCTGGCCTCCTCCCTGCGCCTTGCCGGCTTCCGGCATGTCATCGCCACCCTGTGGCCCCTCTACGACTCGGTGGCGCCCCAGGTCAGCGAGGACGTGTACCAGGCACTGGCCGACAGCGGCGGGACCTCCGGCGCGGCAGAACTGCTGCACGCGGCAGTACGCCGGCTCAGGAACGCCTCTGTCGGCCACTCACCGGCCGTGTGGGCGCCGTACGTCCACATCGGCCCCTGACGCCACCAGGGCCGCCCGGAGTCAGCCCGGGAAGTCGGCAGGAGCAACAGCGACCTCTGCCTGGAGCGCGTACAGCCGCGGAAGGTTGACCACGATCGCCTCCTGGGTGCTGCGGGCGATCACGACCACCGCCTCCTCGGCGGGGTCCGGGTTCTCCTCGCGGTGGGGGACGAACGGGGGGACGAAGATGTAGTCGCCCGGGGAGGTGCGCAGGCGGATCTCCTCCGACTGTGGGCCGGAGTCGTCCAGGAAGACGAACTCGGGGTGTCCGCTGACGATGTAGATGGCGGTCTCGGACTCGCCGTGGTGATGGTCGGAGGACGAGGTTGAGGGGGCGACGTGGGTCTGGCCCATCCACAGCTTCTCGGAGCCGACCGTCCGGCCGCTGACCGCGGCGAAGCGCCGCATCCCCCCGGTCTGTGCGGTGTCGCCGTCGAGCGCGTCGGCACGGACGTGGTGCAGCCGGGTGCGCAGGGGCGATGCCGGCTGCCCGGCGGTGTCGTGGAGATGGGGGTGGAAACCCTCGCCCGGGGTCGTCAGCGGCTCGCTCATGGGTCGGGACGCTAGAGCCGTCCCGAAAAGGATGTCAAGAGGTGTCCATTACGCTTCACCTGCGGCAATGTTGCCGCAATGTTCGAGGGGAAGCTGCGGAGACCCGCACCACGGGCGTCTTGTCGGGCATCATGTGCGCATGCATATTTCCGCGAAGGCGGACTACGCCACGCGGGCCCTTCTGGAGCTCGCCCGCGATCCTGCCCGCCCCCTCACGTGCGAGGCCATCGCCTCCTCGCAGCAGGTTCCGTTCCGTTTTCTGAAGTCCGTGGTCGGCGAGCTGCGGAAGGCCGGTCTGGTGCGCAGTCAGCGTGGCTGCGAGGGCGGGTACTGGCTCGGCCGGCCCGCCGACGAGATCACGCTCCTGGATGTGGCGCGTGCCGTGGACGGTGAGTTGATCACCCTGCGCGGCGAGTCGCTGGCCGGGCTCGACTATCCAGGACCCGCCTCCGGCCTGCCCGAAGTGTGGCGGCGGATCGAGGCGGAGGCCGCCGCGATCCTGGGCGGTACGACGCTGACCGCGCTGTTGGCGGATGGGGTGGCCGGGCAGTTGAGCCGGAAGGGAGCGGCGTGACGGTCGTACCGAGCGAGGCGTCGGTGGACGTGGTGGAGGTCGTGGAGTACACCGACCCGCTGTGTCCCTGGTCCTGGGGTGCGGAGCCGGTCCTGCGCGGGCTGCGGGCCGCGCTGGCCGGCCGGGTGCGCTGGCGTCGCGTGTACTGCGTCCTGTTCGACGACCACGACGACCCGGCGCCCGACCCGGCCGCGGAGACCGCCTGGTACTCCCGCTACGTCGAGGACATCAGCGGCCACACGCATGCGCCGAGAGCGGTCAACCTGAGCCGGGTGGCGGCGAGTTCGTGGCCGGCCTCCCTCGTCGCGAAGGCCGCCGAGGCGCAGGGCGCCGAGGTCGCCGAGCGGGTGCTGCGCCGGCTGCGGGAGACCGTCTTCGCCCTCGGGGAGCCTGCCGACACCCCGGCGCTCGCGCTGTCGGCCGTACGGGGCGTGCCGGGACTTGACCTGGAGCGGCTGGCGGCCGACGCCGCGTCGGCCGCCGTACTCGATCACGTGCGCGCCGACCACGCCGAGGCGCGTCGGCCGGTCGCCGAGGTGCTGTCCGTGCGTGCGGGGTCTCCGCATCCCGGTGCCGCGAAGGAGACGCCCGACGGTGGACACCGGTACGCGCTGCCGACGGTGCTGGTCCGTTCGGCGGCCGGGGTGCGTGCGGTGCCGGGCTGGCGGTCGTACGACGAATACGCCTCCGCCGTCGAGGAGTTGACACCCGGGCTGCTGCCGACGCCGGTGACGCTGGACCCGGCGGAGGCGCTCGCGCGGTACCGGAGTCTGACCGACCCGGAGTGCGGGCTCCTGACGCACGGCCCGTGGCCGCCCGCCGGCGCCGTACGCGTCGAGACCGGCAACGGGCCTCTGTGGCTGCATCCCGAGGAGGCCGGGACGCACCCGGCGACCGGCCGTCGTACTTCCGCCGCGCCCTGACAGGCCTCTGATCAGGGGTCAGAGGCCTGTCAGGGCGTCATCCCGCCCAATGAGACACCAAAAGGTGTCCATTGACAGCCGCTGATGACGGGCCCCAGGATGTGCAGCATGCTTACGACGCACCCCGGTGTGGTGTGCCGCTACGTGGACCTGCGGCGCACTTCCAGCGCTCTCTGTCGCTGACCGACCGCCGCCCACGGCCCTCTGGCGCCTGACCGCTCCCGCCGGCACCGGCCTCCCGCCGCGCCACCGCACAGCGCCCGCCATCTCGCGCCCTTCCTCTCGCGCCTCGTCGCGTCCCTTCCTCATGCTTCCCGGCTCTCCCCCGCGAACCCGCCGACGCCTCACGCCCCGAGTTCGGCATGCCCCTGTTGCGCACCGCAGCGTCCCGGCATGCCCGCCCGGTCGTGCGCCGACGTGCCGCGGAGGGGATCCGTCCCTGTGCCCGAGCCCGTAGCCCTGCCACGGCTCCGCACCCTCGAAGAAAGAACTGAGATGTCCGGACGACTCACGCCCCGCAGCCCCAGACCGGCCCTTCGCCCCGCCCGACGACCCGGCCGGCTGCGCGCCGCGGCCCTGGGAACCGCCCTCGCCACCGTGCTCGTTCCCGCCCTCGCCGCGTGCGGTGGAGACGCCGCCTCCGCGAGCGCCGGCGGCGGACTGAAGTGGACCTCCTCCTACTTCCCCACCCACTGGGACCCGGTGGTCAGCGGCAGTGGCGCCCAGTTCCGCGAACTCGCCCTGGTGTACGCCTCGTTGACCCGCACCGACGAGAACGGCAAGGCCGTCCCGGACCTGGCCAAGAGCTGGGAGTACAACGCCGACGGCGACCAGATCACCTTCCACCTGCGGCCCGACCTGAAGTTCAGCGACGGGGAGCCGGTCGACGCTGCTGCCGTGAAGGCGGCCATCGAGCGGGCCCAGAAGCAGAAGAACTCCGCGCTCTTCGGTGACCTCACCTCGATCAAGTCGGTGGACGCCAACGGGCTGGACGCAGTGCTCCACCTCAGTCAAGTCGACTACCAGATCCCGCAGTTGCTCGGTGAGCGCGTGCTGCAGATCGCCAGCCCCAAGGCGGCCGAGTCCCCCGACAAGCTGGACCAGAGCCCGGTGGGCGCGGGCCCGTTCATCGTCACGCAGCTCGTGCCGGGCACCAAGACCGTCCTGAAGAAGAATCCGGACTACTGGGACGCCAAGAACATCCACATCGACAACGTCGAGCTGACCTCGGCACCGGATGCCTCAACGGTCGTTTCCGGGCTCCAGACCGGCGTCTACAACTTCGCCGACATCAAGCCCAGTCAGGCCGACGCCGCCAAGAAGGCCGGCCTCGACGTCTTCGTCCAGCCCGGCTTCAACGCCAACAACATCAGCCTCAACGTCAACAAGGCGCCGTTCGACGACGACAAGGTCGTCGACGCGGTCCGCTACGCGATCGACCGCCAGGAGTTCGTCGACAAGCTGACCTTCGGCTACGGCTCGGCGACCAACCAGCCGTTCCCCAAGGGGTACGTGGCCTACGACCCGGAGTCGGAGAACAACTACGCCTACGACCCGGCGAAGTCGAAGAAGCTCCTCGCCGAGGCGGGATACACCTCCGGCAAGCTCAAGCTGAACCTGGTCATCCCGGCGGAGGACCCGCAGGCGGAGATCGTCCAGTCGCAGCTCGCGAAGGTCGGCATCAGCGTCACCATCAAGATCGACAAGAACTGGGCGACGCCGTTCTTCGCCAAGGACCTGACGTTCTCCCTGTACGGAACCACCGGGCGGGACTCCGCCGCGCAGACCCTCACCGCGCACTTCGGCCCGAACGGCCCGCTCAACCTCAGCTCGCCCTACGAGCCGGGCGGCTTCGACGCGGCCATCGCCAAGGTCCGCCAGACCCCGCTGGACTCGCCGGACTACGCCAAGGTCCTCCAGGCGGCGACCCGGGCCGGCCTGGAGAGCAAGGCGCTGGTGTTCACGTACTCCTCGCCCAACCTCATCGCCAAGAGCAAGTCCATCTCCGACCTGCCCAAGAACCCGGCCCACATCGACTGGACCGGCGTGACCATAGACGGCAACTGACCCTCCGTAGGCCCGGTTCACATTCCATCACCGTGAGTCCATCACTGAGAGGGGGCACCCATGACGACGACGGAGGCTCAGGCCGCACCCGACGTCCGTCGCACGGTCGCGGCGGCCAGGACGCGGCACACACTCGGCCGCATCCTGGTCACCCTCGCCCGGTCGATCGCGATCTTCGTGCCCGTCTTCCTGGTCGCGACGTTCGTGACGTTCGCGCTGCGGGCGCTGAGCGGGCTCAGCCCGGCGCGGATCCAACTGGGCGAGGAGGCGACACCCGAGGCGATCGCCCGCGTCGAGGCGCAGTGGGGCCTGAACCGGCCCTTCCTGGTCCAGTACGGGGACTGGTTCAACGGTGTCCTGCACGGGCAGCTCGGCACGAGCTGGACCAACGGCGCCGACATCTCCACCCTGATCGGTCTCGGCCTCGGGGTGAGCCTGTCGGTGGCGACCTTCGCGCTGCTCATCGGCGTGGTCGCGGGCTTCGGCCTGGGCACGCTCGCGGCGCTGCGCCGGACCACCTGGATCGACCGCGCGGTCACCGGCTTCGTCACGGCGATCTCCGTGATGCCGGCCTTCGTCGTCGGCATCGTGCTGGTCGCGGTCTTCGCCGTCGGACTGGGTCTGTTCCCCTCCGCCGGGTACATCCCGGCGGAACAGGGGTTCGGTCCGTGGCTCGCCCACATCACGCTGCCGGCCATCGCACTGAGCTTCGACGTCGTCGCCGACGTCGCCCGCCAGCTCCGCTCCAGCCTCGTCGCGGCCTACTCCGAGAACTATGTGACGGGCGCGGTCGTACGGGGGTTGAGTCCGCGACGGATCTTCTTCGGCCATGTGCTGCGCAACGGTCTCGGGCCCGCCCTCGCCACCCTCGGGCTGAAGTTCCCCTCGCTGGTCGGAGCCTCCGTCGTCACCGAGTGGATCTTCGGACTCCAGGGGTTCGGCCGGTTCGCGAACGACTCCGCGCAGGCCGGTGACGTACCGGCCGTGCAGGGCGTGCTGGTCGTGTCGATCGTGCTGGTCGTCGTGTTCAACCTGGTCGTCAACCTGGTGCTGGCGCGTGTGACGCCCGCATCCCAGCGGGGAGTGTGAACCATGGTGCGTCGTGTACTCGCCCTGCCGTCCGGCCGGATCGCCGTGGTCATCCTCGTCCTGATCGCGTTCCTCGCCGTACTCGGTCCGCTGCTCGCTCCGCAGAATCCCCTGGCGACCAGCGCCGACACCCTCGCGGGCACCTCCGGCGCCCACTGGCTGGGGACCGACTATCTCGGCCGGGACGTGCTGAGCCGACTCCTCGACGGTTCGCGGATCAGCGTGCTCGGTTCGCTTGAGGTCGCGCTGACGGCGTTGGTGGTCGGTGCGGTGCCCGGGATCCTGTCGGTCTATCTCGGCCGGACCTTCGAGTGGATCACTCTGCGGCTGGCCGACACCCTGGTCGCGCTGCCGTTCCTGCTGTTCGCCGTCGCCGTCATCGCCCTGCTCGGCAACGGCATCACCCAGGCGATGCTGGTCACCGGGGCGCTGGTGTCCCCGCTGTTCTACCGGGTGTCGCGCGCCGCCACCCTGTCCGTGGCGCGCTCGCAGTACGTGGAGGCGGCGGTCATCGCCGGTGCCTCCGTCGGCTGGGTCGTACGCCGTCACGTCTGGCTCAAGGTGCTGCCGCCCATCGCGGTCGCGCTCGCCCAGACCATCGGCGTGGGGTTCGTGATCGTGTCGAGCCTGACGTTCCTCGGGATCGGTGTCCAGCCTCCCGCGCCCACCTGGGGCGGACTGCTCGCCTCGGACCTGGCCTATCTCAGCCGCCGGCCGTGGGCACCGCTCGCCCCCGCCGTCCTGATCATGATCACCGTCTGGGCCTGCAACCTCCTCGCCGACGCGATCCGTGACGTCTCGGGCGAGGCGGGCCGCGCGCTGGTCAACCACCGCAAGGCCCGCGCCAACCGGCTCGACAAGGCCGAACCCGCCCCCGCCGGAGGTGCGTGATGACCACGCTGTCCGAGAAGCTCCACGTACAGGCAGACGAGACGACGGTCTCTGCCGATCCTCCGGCGCCGGTGCTGTCGGTGCGTGATGTCCGCATCAGCGATCAGGCGGCCGACCGGGAGATCGTCCACGGCGTGAGCTTCGCGCTCACCCCCGGGCGGGCCGTCGGCATCGTCGGCGAGTCCGGCAGCGGGAAGACCCTCACCTGCCGGGCCGCGCTGGGCATCCTGCCCGCCCACTTCGAGGTCACCGCCGGTTCGATCGAGATCGACGGCCGCGACATCGCCGGGCTGTCCTCCGCCGAGTGGACGGCCCTGCGGGGCGCCACCATCAGCGCCGTCTTCCAGGACCCGGCCTCCTACCTCAACCCCTCGATCCGGGTGGGCGCGCAGGTCGCCGAGGTCATCCGGGTCAAGAAGGGGGTCAAGCGGGGCGAGGCACGCCGGCAGGCGATCGACCTGCTGCGCGCCGTACATCTGCGGGACCCGGAACTGGTCTACGGCCAGTACAGCTTCGAGCTGTCCGGCGGCATGCTCCAGCGGGTGCTCATCGCCGCCGCGATCGCCGCCGGACCCCGGATCCTCATCGCCGACGAGGCCACGACCGCGCTCGACGTCACCGTCCAGGCCGAGATCCTCGACCTGCTGGCCGACCTGCGCGAGGAGACCGGGCTCGCCCTTGTGGTGGTCTCCCACGACCTGGCCGTCGTCGCCCAGCTCTGCGACGAGGTCCTCGTGCTACGGCAGGGCGAGGTGGTCGAACAGGGCCCCACCCGGCAGGTGTTGCACGACCCGCAGCACGAATACACACGGCTGCTGATCGCCGAGCACGAGCAGTACGGCCTGGACAGGTTCCTGGCTCCGAAGGAGGACGCGTGAGCAACGAACAGACAGCTCTGTCCATCGACCCGGTCGCTCCGGTCCCTCCGGTCCTTCAGGTCGACGGCCTGGAGGTGCACTACGGGCTGCGCCGACGCCGCCGCAGCGCCCTCAGCGGCGTCTCCCTGAGCGTCGCGCCGGGCGAGACGGTCGGCATCATCGGCGAGACGGGCTCGGGCAAGTCCACGCTCGCCCGGGCCGTGCTCGGCCTGGTCCGCGCCTCGGCCGGGTCGATCGTCGTCGGCGGCGAGGACGTCGGCGCGTACGGTCCCCGCCAGTGGCGCGCCCTGCGCCGCCGGGGTGTCATCCAGTACGTCTTCCAGGACCCGCTGCGCAGTCTCGACCCGGACCTCACCATCGAGGCCTCGCTGGCCGAACCCCTGCTCCTCCAGAGCGTGTCCCGCGAGGAGGCCGCGTCCCGGGTACGGGCCTTCCTGTCCCGGGTCCGCCTGGACGAGGAACTGCTCGACCGGCTGCCCGGTGAACTCTCCGGCGGACAGCGCCAACGCGTCGCGGTGGCCCGGGCGTTGGTGACCGACCCGCGCCTTGTCATCCTCGACGAGCCGGTCAGCGCCCTGGACTCCGCCAACCGGGTCCAGATCCTGCAGATCCTCAAGGAACTCCGCGCCGACGGCGTGGCCCTCGTCTTCATCTCCCACGACCTCGGGTCCGTCGCCGGGATCGCCGACCGTATCGCGGTGCTGTACCGGGGCGAGCTGGTCGAGGTCGGTACCGCCCGCGACGTCATCGGCGCGCCTCAGCACCCGTACACGCGGCTGCTCGTCGGCTCCGCGCCCACGCTGCACACCGCGGCGGCCGACCGGGCCGAACGCGCCGCCCTGCGTGCGCTGTTGCACGCCTGAGCACTGCCGCACTCCTTCATCCCTCAGCCCCGCTCCACATCCGAGCTTCGCTCCCCGCCGAGCCCTCGACAGACAGGAACAGTCATGCCCCGCACCCTCCATCTCGCGCTCCACCCCTACGGCGTCGGCGGCCCGGGCCAGCACGGCCTGTGGAAGGACCCGCGCGTCGCGAAGAACGCCAGCATCGACATCAACTACTACATCCGGCTGGCCCAGGCGGCCGAACACGCCCTGTTCGACGCCCTGTTCATCGTCGACAGCCAGTTCATCAACGCCACCTACCCGGCCCACTACCTCAACCGCCTCGAACCGCTGACCCTGTTGTCGGCGGTCGCCACCCACACCAAGCACCTCGGCCTGGTGGGCACCGCGAGTTCGACGTACAACTCGCCCTTCAACCTGGCCCGCCGGTTCGCCTCGCTCGACCACATCAGCGGTGGGCGGGCCGGCTGGAACGTGGTGACCAGCTTCGACACCGGCACCGCGCGGAACTTCGGGCTCGACGAACACCTCGACTACGCCACCCGCTACGGCCGTGCCCTGGAGTTCGTCCAGGTCGCCCGTGGGCTCTGGGACTCCTACGAGGACGACGCCTTCCCCGCCGACGTCGAGCGGGGCGTCTTCCTCGACCCGGCCAAGCTGCACGAACTCGACCACGCGGGCGAGCACTTCAAGATCGCGGGCCCACTGAACCTCTCCCGCTCCCCTCAGGGCCAGCCGGTGATCTTCCAGGCCGGGGTGTCCGAGGAGGGCCGGGATCTCGCCGCCCAGGTCGCCGAGGGCATCTTCGCGCCCGGGGGCTCCCTGGAGTCGGCGCGGGACTACTACGCCGACATCAAGAAGCGCACGGCCGCCTACGGCCGCGACCCCGACCACGTCAAGATCCTCATCCACGGCGGCCCGGTCCTCGCCGCCACGGACGAGGCGGCCCGCCTCCGCGAGCGGGAGATCTTCGAGGAGGACGACGACTTCGACCGCAACCTCGCCCTGCTGGGCCGGTCGTTCGGGGCCCACGACTTCAGCGTCTACGACCTGGACGCGCCCTTCCCGGATGTCGCCCACCTCGCCGAGAAGGGCGGGCGCACGGGTGCCGCGCAGCTCATCGAGCGGGCCAGGACCGAGAAGCTGACGTTGCGTCAAGTGACCGAATCCGTCAACCAGTTCCGTCAGTCGCCGTTCGTCGGGGACCCGCGGACGGTGGCCGACACCATCCAGCAGTGGTTCGAGGCCGGCGCTTTCGACGGCATCAACCTCGCCTTCCGTACCGAGGACGAACTCAACTACTTCGTCGACGGCGTCGTCCCGCTCCTCCAGAAGCGCGGCCTGTTCCGCACCGAGTACACGTCCGACACCCTGCGCGGCAACCTCGGGCTGCCGATCCCCGCCAACCGTCACACTCGCGAGCCTCAGCTCGTGAGCGACTGAGGGCAGCGCCGTGAGTGAACTGTCGGTGCCGGAGGTCAGCGAACTGTCGGTGACGGGAGGCCGTGACGTCCACACCGTCCGCTTCCCGTCCTCAACTCCCCCGGCGTCAGCGGACGTTCTGATCGTCGGCGCGGGCCCGGTGGGCCTGTCCGCGGCGGTCGAGCTGACCGCGCGCGGGGTCCGGGTCGCCGTGGTCGAGCGCGCCCGCACCGCGAGTCTGGTGCGGGCGGGCGCGATGGGCCACACCCCGCGCGTGGTGGAGCATCTGCGCCGCTGGCGGCTTCTCCAGCGCGTCCGCGACGCCTGGACCTATCCGCCGGAGTGGCATCAGGGCGTCAGGCTGGTCACCTCCCTCGCCGGGCACGAACTGGTGTCCGGGCCTCGCCCGTCCTTCACCGACCGGGGCAGCCGCCTCGGCCATTCCTCCGACGAGGCGCTGCGCCGACCGCAGACCGTCCTCCAGCAGGTCTTCCTCGACCATCTGGCCGAGCAGCGGGTGAGCGTGTCCGGCGGCTGGGAGCTGACGGCGCTGCGCGAGGGCCCCGAGGGGATCTCCGCCGAGGTCGTCGACGTCGACTCGGGGACGTCCCGTACCGTCCGCGCCGCCTACGTCCTCGGCACGGACGGGGGCAGCAGCACCACCCGTCGGCTGGCCGGCATCGACCGGGAAGGGGAGCACGCCACCGAGAAGCGGCTGCGTCTGGTCGTACGCACCGGGGACATCTCCGAGCGGGTCGGGGCCGCGCCGAGCGCCACCAACATCGTTGTCAACAGCGGGGCTTCGGGCTTTCTCGCCGCCATCAGCTCGCGTGAGTGGCGGGTGTACGCCGGGCCCTACCCGCTCGAACACGAGCCCAGCGAGGAGGAGTTGCTGACGGTGGCCCGGGCCGCGTTCGGGTTCGACGCCGACCTCGAACTGGCGTCGGCGACAACCTTCTACCACGCCACCCGGATCGCCGAGACCTTCCGCCGCGGACGCGTCCTGCTCGCCGGTGACGCGGCCCATGTGCGCACGCCCGGCGGCAACCTGGGCGAGGGCATCGGCGACGTGGTCAACCTCGGCTGGAAGCTCGCGGCCGTCGTCGGCGGCCACTCCCCGGAGTCCCTCCTGGACACCTACGACCAGGAGCGCCGCCCGCACAACTGGCGGGTCGCCGACCACTCCCTGGAACGGTCCCGCCGTACGCAGGCCACCCTGGCGGAGATCCGGGCCGGCGGCATTCCCGACGACACGGACCGCAGCGCCGAGGCCGATCGGCGCCGTACGGAGATCGCCGAGCGCCTGCGTCAGGACCGCTTCGGCTCCGACGGGGTCGCCTTCGACGAGCGGTACGACGCCTCGGCGACCGTCTGGTACGAAACAGGGCAGCTCGACGACGAACCACCGTGGCGCGCCGATGTCTACGAGGACGACCCGCGCCCCGGCCACCGCGCACCGGACGGCCCCGTCGACCCGGGCGGCGGCACGCTCTACGACCGCCTCGGCACCTCCTTCGGCCTGCTCGTCCTCACCGAGGACCGGACGGTCGAGCGGGCCTTCACCGCAGAGGCCGCCGCCCGCTCCCTGCCCTTCACGGTCGTCCACCTCAACGACGCGGCGGCACACGCCGTGTACGGCACCGCCAACGTCCTGATCCGCCCCGACCAGCACGTCGCCTGGCGCGGCGCACGCCTGCCCGAGGGCGGTGCCGCCGCGGTCCTCGACCTGGTGCTGGGGCGGGCCGGTACGGAGGCCGCGTACACCAGCGTACTCACCGCGGGCGCGGCCACGACCGCCGCCTGAGAAGAAAGGTCATCCCCCATGACGAGCGAGAGACCCCACTTTCGGCTCGGTTTCCTCACCCATGTCCAGGGCCGCGACGGCGACATCGCCCGCACCTACCGCAATGCGCAGGACCTCTTCGTCGTGGCCGACGAACTCGGGTTCGACATCGGCTGGGTCGCCCAGCACCATGTCCCCCTCGGGGGTGGTGGGCTGTCCTCGCCGTGGACCTTCCTCGCCCACGCCGCGGCGCGCACGACCCGGATCAGACTCGGCACCGCGGTGACCGTCCTTCCGCTGGAGGACCCGGTCCGCCTCGCCGAGGACGTCGCCACCGTCGACACGCTCAGCGGCGGCCGTGTCGAGGTCGGCGTGGGCAGCGGGGCGAACGACCTGGAGTACGCCGCGTTCGGCCAGGACGTCGCCCGCAAGCGCGAACTGACCAGCGAGCACCTGGACTTGCTGCGCCAGGAACTGGCCAATCGCGAGGTGCGTGCGCCCGGTTTCCGCATCCAGCCTGCGGCCGGCGACTTCAGCGACCGTGTCTGGCAAGGCGTGTTCAGCGCGCCAGGAGCCGCATACGCCGCGGACAGTGGCTCCAACCTGCTGCTGAACCGGGCCGCCTACGGCTTCGACGCGCCCACCGACGAGGTACAGCGCCCCTGGGCCGATGCCTACCTCGCCGCCTGGGACCGGCCGCGCCGCCCCCGCATCGGCCTCTCCCGGTTCGTGTTCCCGGCCAAGGACCGGCGTACGGCGCTGCGGCACATCAGCGAGGACGTGCACCGGGCTGCGCTGCGCATGGCCGACAGCGGCGCGTTTCCCAAGGGCCTGGACGCGGACGAGGCACTGCGCCGCTTCCACTCCTTCTACGGCCACCCGGACGAGATCGTCGCGGCGCTGCGGCAGGAGCAGGTCCTGCCGGTCGCGACGGATCTGATCACCCAGTTCAACCCAGCCGTTCCCGACCACGACGCCACGATCCGCGCCCTCGAACTCATCGCGACCGAGGTGGCACCCGCACTGGGCTGGTCGCCCGCGCGCCGGACCGAGCCCACAGCCGCATCCGCAGGAGTGTGAAATGACCGACTACAGCGACTACTTCGGCCCTGAGGGCCTGCGCGTCCGTGGCACCGTCATCGTGGTGCCCGGCCGTGGCGAGACCCGGGCGACCTACGCCCGCTTCGGCAGGCGGCTCGCCGCCGACGCATACCGGGTGCGGGTGATCGACGCCCCCGACCTCGCCGATGACCTGACCGGCCTCGCCGCCCGCCTCACCGACGCCACCGAGGACACGGCGGCCGAGGACGGCGTCGTACGGCCCCTCGTCCTCGTCGGAGCCGACTCGGGCGCCGCCGCGATCGCCGCGCTGCTCGACCGGGCACCCGGCGCCCAGGCCGACGCCGTGGTCCTCGCGGGGCTTCCCGGCCGGCCCCCCGGAACCGGCGCCACCGCCGGCACCTGGGACGAGGAACTCGACGTCCGCACCTCCTGCCCCGCCCACCGGGGCACCCTCACCCAGGACCCCGAGGTGCGGCGCGGCTCGCTCGGCGACGCGATACCGGACACGGTGCTCGCCGCCGCCTACAACAGTGAAGCCGCCGTCCCGGCCCTGTTCCTCGTCGGCGACGCCGACCCCCTCGCCGACCACGAGGCGATCGCCCGCACGGCCAAGTCCCTTCCCAGCGCCCGCCTTTCGGTCGTCCACGGGGCTCACCACGACGTCCTCAACGACCTCCAGCACCGCTCCGTGGCCGCCGAGGTCATCACCTTCCTGGAGACCCTGCGCAACGAACTGCGTCCGCTGATCACCGTGCGGTCGAGCGCCTGGTGAGCATCCGTCCGCCCGCCCGGTACACCGTCTGAACCCCGACCCCGGAAGGTCCCGTCATGGCCTCGATCCTGTCCGTCTCCGGAAGCCCCTCCCCCACCTCCCGCACCTCACGACTGCTGCGCCACCTCGACGACCGGCTCCGGCTGCAGGGCCACGAGGTGACCCCGCTGGACGTAAGAACCCTGCCCGCGCAGGCCTTGCTCGGCGCGGACTTCAAGCATCCGGCGATCGTCGCCGCCACCGACCTCTTCGCGCGGGCGGACGGGGTGGTGATCGGCACTCCCGTGTACAAGGCCGCGTACTCGGGCCTGTTGAAGTCGCTGCTGGACCTGCTTCCGCAGTACGCGCTGTCCGGAAAGACCGTGCTGCCCCTGGCCACCGGTGGCAGCACGGCCCATGTCCTAGCGATCGACTACGCGTTGCGTCCCGTACTGAGTTCCATGGGGGCGTCCCACATCGTTCCCGGCTGGTTCACGCTCGACAAGGACGTCGCCGCCGACGACCACGGCACACCGGTCGTCGCGCCCGCCGCCGCCGAGGCGCTGGAGCAGGTGACGGACCTCTTCTCCGCCGCGCTGGGCGGGCGAACCGGCGCACTGCGCCGCACGGCATGAGCCGGTCATCCCTGTGAGTCGTCCGACTCGAGGGCCGGGGCAGGTCAGGACAGCGGGGAGGCGGGGCCGTCCTGCACAGCCGCCGACCGGTCGTCGTGTGCCGGCGGCCGTTTCGCGGGCTGCTCCTGGCCGAGCAGGTCGAGCAGGACCATCGCGTCGTGATCGGCGGTGCCGGGCTCGGCGTAGTACGTCACCATGCGGTGGCCGGGGGTGCCTTCCAGCTCCATGGACTGGTAGCCGAGGGTGAGGTCGCCGACCTCGGGGTGGTGGAAGGTCTTACGGCCGTAGGAGTGGCCCCTGACGTCGTAGCGCTCCCACAGACGGGCGAACTCCGGGCTCTTGAGGAGGAGTTCACCCGCGAGCCGGGTGAGGTCGGGGGCGTCCGGATCGGTGCCGGCCAGGACGCGCAGCCGGGCCACGCAGCCGCGGAGGTGGGTGTTCCAGTCGTGGAACAGGTCGCGCGAGGCGGGGTGGAGGAAGAGGTACCGGGCGATGTTGCGCTCCCTGGCGGGCCAGTCCTGGATGCCGGGGAGGAGTCGCAGTCCGCCGGGGTTGGCGGCGAGCAGGTCGTTGGTGCGGCTGACGACGTGTGCGGGTTGGGGGCGCAGACTCTCCAGGAGCAGTTTCACGCCGGGCCGGACGGTGCGGCTGGGCGCAGCCGGGGGTCCACCCTCCAGAGGCGCCTCGGGCGCACTGCGCGCGGCGCGGGCGGCCAGGCTGCGCAGGTGCTCGTGCTCGTCGTCCTCCAGCAGGAGGGCACGGGCGAGGGAATCGACCACGGACGCGCTGGGCCGGGTCTCCTTGCCACGCTCCAGTCGGACGTAGTAGTCGATGCTGATCCCGGCCAGGGTGGCCAGCTCCTCGCGGCGCAGCCCGGGCGTACGGCGCAGGCCGGAACCGGCCGTCAGGCCGACCTCCTCCGGGGTCACCCGGGCCCGGCGGGCGCGCAGGAAACGCCCCAGCTCGGTGCCCCCGCCGGTCTGCTGCTCGCTGTTCATGACGTCCAGTCTGCGGGCCGCGCGGCCTCTGCGGCATATGCGTGGGGGGCCCTGTCATACCCCGGAACGCCACTCCCCGGCACGGCCCGGCCTGCCACGCGGCACGTGATGCGGGAAGAGTCGACGACATCGAAGATGTCCGTCGAAGGACCGGCGTGGACCGGAGACGCCGGACAGTACGGGAAGCAAGGAGCGGCACGTTGGAAGTCCTCAAGCAGCAGCCCACCGTGAAGGCGCCCGCCGACTGGTTCACCGGGGACGTCTGGTTCGACGTCATCCACGCGGGCCAGGAGCCGTCGCGGATACGCGCGAACATGGTGCGGTTCTCGCCCTGCGCGCGGACCGACTGGCACTCGCACGCGATGGGCCAGACGCTCCACATCGTCTCCGGTGTCGCGCTGATCGGCACGCGCGACGGCACGGTCGTCGAGGCGCACCCCGGCGACACCGTCCACACTCCGCCGGGCGAGGAGCACTGGCACGGCGCCGCCCCGGACCGCTTCATGGAGCACCTGGCGATGTGGGAGGGCACCGGCGACGGCAGCCCCGAGACCGAGTGGCTCGAAAAGGTCTCGGACGAGGAGTACGACGCCCGTCGCACGAGTACCCGCTGAGCCGCCCCTGATCAACGCCCCCTTTCGAGCGACAGAGCTGGGAGAAATCTCGTGCGAGCAACAGTGATGTACGGCGCCGGAGACGTGCGCGTGGAGAACGTCCCCGACCCGAAGATCCAGAACCCCACCGACGCCGTCGTACGCGTCGTGCGCTCCTGCGTCTGCGGCAGCGACCTGTGGCCGTACGGGTCGATGCCCGCCTCCGAGGAGGGCCGGCGCATGGGCCATGAGTTCCTCGGTGTGGTCGAGGAGGTCGGTTCGGAGGTGGCCGGGCTGAAGTCCGGTGACCTGGTGGTCGCGCCTTTCGTCTGGGCGGACAACACCTGCGACTTCTGTACGGAGGGGCTGCACACCTCCTGCCGTCACGGCGGCCAGTGGGGCCCGAACGGTGTGGACGGCGGCCAGGGCGAGGCCGTGCGGGTCCCGCAGGCGCAGGGCACGCTGGTGAAGCTGCCGGTGGCCGAGGACTCGGCTCTGCTGCCGTCCCTGCTGACCCTGTCCGACGTGTACTGCACCGGCCACCACGGCGTGGTGACGTCCAGGGTCGCACCCGGCAAATCGGTGACGGTGATCGGCGACGGCGCGGTCGGGCTGTGCGCGGTGCTGGCGGCCAGGCGGCTCGGCGCCGAGCGGATCATCCTCATGGGCCGGCACACGGACCGGACCGACCTGGGCCGGGACTTCGGCGCCACCGACGTCGTACCCGAGCGCGGCGAGGAAGGCATCGAGCGCGTCCGGGAGCTGACCGGTGGCGACGGTACGCACGCGGTGATCGAGGCCGTCGGCGCCACGCAGGCGATGGACACGGCGCTGAGCATCGTCCGCCACGGTGGTGTGATCAGCCGGCTCGGTGTCGCGCAGTACACCGGGATCCCGCTCGGCTTCGAGTCGATGATGGGCAACATCACGGTCACCGGCGGCGCCGCCCCGGCCCGTGCCTACATCGAGGAGCTGCTGCCCGACATCCTCGACGGCACGGTCGACCCCGGCCGGGTCTTCGACCACACCGTCGGCTTCGACGACGTACCGGACGGCTACCGGGCCATGGCCGACCGGACCGCGCTGAAGGTCCTGATCCGGCCCTAGGTTCTGATGCGCTCCTAGGTTCTGATGCAGTCCCAGGTTCTGATCCGCCCCTGACCCGGTCGGGAGTCCGCGCCGGCTGTCAGGTCCGCTTCTCCTCGGCGGGTTTCACGTCCGACCCGGTGGCGACCATGTCGAGGAGGATCATCTTGTCGTGGTCGGGGGTGCCGGGGTCGGCGTAGTGGGCGACCAGCCGGTGGCCGGGGAAGCCTTCCAGTTGCATGGACTGGTATTCGAGGGTGAGGGTGCCGACGTCCGGGAGGTGGAAGGTCTTGCTGCCGTGGGTGTGCGCCCGTACGTCGTAGCGGTCCCAGAGCTGTACGAACTCCGGGCTCTCGGCGAGGAGTTCGTCGACGAGCCCGACGAGGTCGGGGGCGTCCGGGTCGGTGCCGGCCAGGGCGCGCAGCCGCCCCACGCATGCGCGGATCTGCTCGTCCCAGTGGTCGAACACCGTGCGGGCGCCGGGGTTGAGGAACACCCAGCGCGCGACGTTGCGCTTCTCGACCGGCCACTGCTCCATGCCCACGAAGAGCCGTAGCCCGCCCGGATTCCACGCGAGCAGGTCCATGGTGCGGCTGACCACGACCGCGGGGTGGGGCCGCAGGCTCTCCAACAGCAACTTGATCCCAGGTCCCACCGACGAGGTGGGCGCCGTCGGGGGCTCGGCGGCGGCGGGACGGGCGGCGCACACGGCGAGGTCGCGCAGGTGTGCGTGCGCGTGCTCGTCCAGCAGAAGGACACGGGCGAGCGCGTCGACGACGGACGGGCTGGGGTGGGACTCCTTGCCGCGTTCCAGGCGCGTGTAGTAGTCGATGCTCACACCGGCGAGGGTGGCCAGTTCCTCGCGGCGCAGCCCGGGCGTGCGGCGCAGGCCGGGGCCGGCCTTGAGGCCGACCTCCTCGGGTGTCACCCGGGTGCGGTGGGCGCGTAGGAAACGCCCCAGTTCGGTGCCGTCACTGCCGCCCTGCTGCTCACGTGCCATGCGGTCAGTGTGTCAGGGCGGACAGGACGGATCCACGGACTGGGCCTGGGGGAACCTGGGGCCGGACCCCGGGCCGGGCCTGGGGGGACCTGTCACACCCCCGAACAGCGCTCCCCGGCACAGCCCGGCCTGCCACGCGACGCGTCCGGCGCGCAGGCTGGACGACGGTTGAAGAAGTCGTTCCGCAAAACCCCTCCGCACAACTCGTTCCGCGCAGAGAACCCCATTCGTCTCGTCTCGTCCTCAGGAGAACCACCCGTGTCCAGTTCTGTCGCATCGGACAAGCCGTCGGCGTCGGCCGAAACCGCCGCCGGGCGGCCCGGCACCGCGAACGGTGCCCGGTGGGCGCTGGCGGCGGCACTGCTCGGCTTCTTCGTGATGACGCTCGACGCCCTGATCGTCAACGTCGCGCTGCCCGAGATCGGGCGCGGCTTCGGCGGCGGTATGACGGGCCTGCAGTGGGTGGTGGACGGCTACACGCTGATGTTCGCCGCGCTGCTGCTGTCGGCCGGGTCGGTGACCGACCGGATCGGTGCGCGGCAGGCGTTCGGGGCGGGGCTCGTGGTGTTCACCGTCGCCTCGGCGGCCTGCGGTTTCGCACCGGACCTGGGTGTGCTGGTCGTGGCGCGGCTGGTGCAGGGTGCGGGCGCCGCGGTGATCGTGCCGGCCTCTCTCGCGCTGATCCGCGAGGCGTTCCCCGACCCGGCCGGGCGGGCCCGGGCGATCTCGGTGTGGGCGATGGGCGGCTCGGTGGGCGCCGCGGCCGGGCCGGTGCTGGGCGGGGTGCTGAGTGAACTCAGCTGGCGGATGATCTTCTTCGTCAATCTGCCGGTGGGTGTGCTGGCGCTGTTCCTGCTCACCAGGACCGCCCGCTCGCCCCGCCAGGGCAACGCCCCGTTCGACTGGACCGGCCAGATCGCCGCGGTGGCGGCGATGGGCGGCCTGACGTACGCGGCGATCGAGGCAGGCGACGTGGGCGTGGGCGCGCCGCGCGTCCTGCTCGCACTGACGGTCGCCGTGGTCGCGGCGGTGGTCTTCCTGACCTCCCAGGCGCGCGGCCGGAACCCGATGGTGCCGCTGGAACTCCTGCGCGCCCGGACGATGGCGCTCTCGGCGACCGTGGGCTTCGCGCTCAACGTCGGCTTCTACGGGATGATCTTCCTGCTCGGCCTGTACCTCCAGCAGGAACAGGACCTGTCGCCGATGGCCACCGGGCTCGCTTTCCTCCCGATGACGCTGCTGACCGCGGTCGTCAGCCCGACGGCGGCCCGGCTCGCCGCGAGGTTCGGGGCGCGGATGCCGATCATCACCGTCAGCGCGTTCGACGTCGGCTCGGCCCGCCGCGAGGGTGTCCCGCGCGGACTGTTCTCCGAGGAGTTCCGCGTCCAGCGTCTGAAGGAGATCGGCGAGCAGCGCACAAAGGAGGCGGCGGGCGAACCCCTCCGCATGATCAACTTCGTGCCCATGTCCGCCGAGGAGATCACCGAGGACACTCCGGAGCTGTACCGCGAGGGTTACGACTACTACTGCACCCCTCGCGGGCAGCACCCGAACGCGCCCGGCGAGTACGTCTTCACCAGCCTGGACAAACAGATGGCGTTCGACGCGTTCGCCCACGTCGAGTCGATCTCCCCGCGCCCGCTGCTGATGATCGCCGGCTCCGAGGCGGACACCCGCTACTTCAGCGAGGAGGCCGTCGCCCGGGCCAAGGAGCCCAAGGAGGTGTTCGTCGTCGACGACGCCACCCACATCGACCTCTACGACAGGCCGGAATTCGTCCCGCAGGTGGTCGCGAAGCTGACGGACTTCTACGCCAAGCACCTCTGAGCCGGACGCGAGGCGGGCGCCATGTGGACGGGCGGTACTCGGCCGCGTGCGGACACTCAGCGCCCGGGAACCGTCGCGACGGCCGTCTCGATCCAGGATGCGCCGCATGTGTCGTGCTGCCATCGAGGAGGACGTCAAGTCAAAGCCGGGCTTGGGGACTTGGGGGGTACTGCCGTTACCTGGCACAGCACGCCCTCCCACCCGGACGGGCACGCTGATTGACTCAGCCTCACCGCCCGGCACCGTCCGAACCGCAGGACGCCCATCGCCGGACGAGCAGGGGCGTCGTCCGAAGCCACGGACGCGGACCGAACACCGCCGGACGAAATGCCCAGGCGTTCACCTCGGGCGCGGTCCACTTCGGCCGCTCGGAGCGGTGGCCCCGTCCGCCGGGCCAATCGGACCTATCCGGACCAGGACGGAAACCTGACCAGGGCAACAGGGTCTGCTCCTTCGCCACCGCCGGTGACGCGCCAAGGACGCTCTCAACAGACGACCACGAGGGATGTAACGCATGCACGAACAGGACAGCACGCCGAACGGCAACTCGACCGACCGCGGCCGTCGCGGCTTCCTGAGCACGGCCGCACTCGCAGCGACCTCACTGGTGGCCGTGGCGGGAGCCGCACCGGCACAGGCCCAGGCACACTCGACGTCGTCCGCCACGGGCACCGGGACTCCCACCCGCCGCCGTAACCCCGTGACCGCAGCCATCACACAGACCGGCCGCCGCCGGCTCGGCTCCCTGAAGGTCTCCAGCATCGGCCTCGGCACCCAGACCATGCCGGGCAACCTCTACGGCCCCGTCACCAGCCGCAAGGACATGGTCGCCCTCATCCGGACCGCCGTCGACCAAGGGGTGACGCTCTTCGACACTGCTGAGGCCTACGGTCCGTGGGAGTCGGAACGGATCGTCGGGGACGCCCTGCGGCCCGTGCGCGACGACGTGGTGATCGCGTCCAAGTTCGGCTGGGACATCGACCCGGACACGGGCGCCCGCAATGGCCTCAACAGCCGCCCGGAGCACATCCGCCGAGCTGTCGACGGCATGCTCCAGCGCCTCCGCACGGACCACATCGACCTGCTCTACCAGCACCGGGTCGACCCCACCGTCCCGATCGAGGACGTCGCAGACACGGTCAAGGACCTCATCCGCCAGGGCAAGGTCCTGCACTGGGGCCTGTCCGAACCAGGCTTGCAGACCGTCCGCCGGGCCCACGCGATCCTGCCGCTCACCGCGATCCAGAACGAGTACTCCACCCTGTGGCGCGGCCCGGAGGAGAACGTCCTGCCGCTCTGCGAGGAACTCGGCATCGGCTTCGTCTGCTGGGCACCGCTGGGCATGGGCTTCACCACCGGCTCGATGAGCCCGTACTTCCGGTTCACGGAAGACGACCGCCGGACCGCGTTCCCCCGCAACAGCCGGGACAACCTGGCCGCCAACATGCCACTGGTCCAACTCCTCCAGGACTGGGCCGTACGCAAGGGCGCAACCCCCGCCCAGATCGACCTCGCCTGGCTGCTCGCCCAGAAGCCATGGATCGTACCCATCCCCAGCACCACCCGCCTGTCCCACCTCCTGGAGAACATCGGCGCCGAAGAAGTCCGCTTCACCCCCGACGAACTCCAAGCGCTGAACGCCGCCGTCGCGAACGTCACCATCCACGGCGACCGACTCCCGCCGGCGGCCCTCGCGATGACAGGTGTGGAAGCACCACCCCGCTGACCGGACAAAGGCCCCTTCAACCTGCCTGAGCACAGGACGAGTTGGCGGGCGACCGACTACGGGAAGAGCAGAGGTCTCTGATTGGATGAGTCGGCGACAAGTACTCCAGAAGCAGCCAGACGAAGGATGGACCTCATGGGAACGACTCAGGGCCGACCGGTGGGGTACGAGGACATCCAGGCTCCTCCGGGACGGACCAGGTGGTGGATAGTCGCCCTCATCCTGGGTCTGCCTGCTCTTCTCGTCATCGGCTTCCTCGCCATGGTCGTGATCTGGGTGCTGGCCGACGACTCGTCCGAGGCCGACCAGCGACCTCCCCACGCCCTCCAGACCCACGCCCTTCAGGCCTACGCCCCGCTCGACACCCCGACAGCGCTGTTCAGCCCCGCCGCCGAAGAGGCTCCACCGGTGTCCCGCCTCGGGCGGTCGTAGCGGGCGCGCATGGCGCCGCTCGCGGCAGGGCCGGCGGTGTAGACGTACGCATCGCTGTCGTCGAGGCGGCGGCCGGTCCTGGCGTCGACGACGACGGGCTCGACCTCCTCGCCGCTGTGCGCGTCGACGAGGATCATGCTGCGCTCTTCCGGTGCGAGACGGGAGTTGCCCCACGCGGCCAGGGCCACGATCACCGGGCGCAGCGAACGCCCGAGGTCGGTCAGAACGTACTCATGGCGAACGGGATTGGTCTGATACGGCCGGCGTTCCAGCAGCCCGTCCACGACTAGGGCCTTCAGCCGCGTGGTGAGCATGCTGGAGGAGATGCCCAGGCTCTCCTGGAACTGGTCGAAGCGGGTGTAGCCGTCGAAGGCGTCGTGGAGGATCAGCAGCGTCCACCACTCACCGACGTGCTCCACCGTCGTGGACAGCGGGCACTCCCGGTCCTCCATCCTGATCCGGCTTGGCAATCCGACCACCCTCATTTTGTAACTGCTAAAGCCGAAGCCACTTAGTTCTATTTTAGCACCCACTAGGTGGCGAGGCCTTCGCGTACCCGCGACCGCATCATGCTGCCCAACTACGGCCCCTCCCGGTCGAGGGCGAGCGGCTGGGCGGCGTAGGTGATGCGGACGACGCCGTCGGCGTGCCGTTCCGTGTCGCCCCGTACGCCGAAGACGTCACGGAGGAGGTCCGGTGTCAGGACCTCCAGTACGGGTCCCGCGGCCACCACCTCGCCCTCGTGGAGCACGACGAGGTGGTCGCAGAGCCGGGCGGCGAGGTCGAGGTCGTGCAGGACCGCGAGGGTGCGCCCCGACCTGCCGACCTCGCACGGTGGTCGGCGGGTGGTGGGCTGCGCTGTCGGACCAGTAGTCGGCCGCGGGTGGGGTTGAGTTCCCGCGTCTCCGGGTCGATTTCCCTTGCTGTGGCGGCACTTGGCGGCGCGCTGCCGTCGCGCCAGGTCACGGCTTGTGCGGTCCGCCTGCTGTTGCCGGTCGAGGCTAGGGAAGGTTGCGCAGTACCGCTCCTTCTGCGGCACAGAGGGTGCGGATCTCCTCGACCCGGGCACCGAACGCGAGGGTGTCCTGGTTTCCGGCTGCGGTGAAGAGGCCCTGGAAGGCGGTCGCGAGCCGGTCGTTGCCCGCGAGACGGGCGAGCTGGATCGCTTCGTACAGCTGGGCGTTGGTCTCGGCCGGGGACGAATCGGGGCCGAGCAGACCGTCGAACGTACGGCACGCGGCTGCCGAGGACACGGTGGGTGGGGAGGGCGGTGCGGGCGCGGGACCGGGTGCGTCGCCGGTGGCGTCGACGGCGAGCGCGAGCCCCAGGACGGACACGGCCGAGAGACAGGCCACGCTGATCGCGAGCTGCCGGTGACGGGGTGGAGAACGAAGGGGCAGCGGCGGTACGGCCGTACGCGCACCCCGCAGCCGGAGGACGAACAGGGCTGCCGCCAGCCCCACCAGTGCGCACAGGAACCCTCCCACCAGGATCCTCAGCAGGGTGTTGCGTACGAGGTCAGGAGGGAGGGCCGGTGTGCACGGGCCCGGGCGGATCGCCAGGGCGTCGACGCAGCCGGCCAGGACGACTCCACCGAAGAGCAGTACGGTCGCCAGACAGCCGGTCAGGAAGGCGGCCATCAGGGCGAACGGGGCGGTGAGCCGGGCGTACCGCCCGCGGACCTGGAAAGCGGTGACTGCCGCGACCACGCCCTGGAGCAGCATCGCGCCGCCGATCTGCCAGTAGGCGAACGCGAGGACGAAGCCGTCCTGGTCGCGTGTCTGCGGGCCGACGCCCTGATGGAGTGCCACGCGGAGGACGAGCTGGAGCACCGCGAAACAGCCGGCGGCGACCAGGCTCGTCGTCAGTACGGTCCTGATCCACCCCATGTCGGGCGACGCACCCCGCCGCCACAGGGCGGCGACCGGGAACAGCCACAGCGCCACGACGGCCGCGACGACCGGCGTCCACTGCGTGAACTGGAGCACCATGGGGTGTTCCACCGCGGCCCACACCCAGTAGGGGCCGACCGGCGCCGCCGCGCTGACCGCGTCGAACAGCTCGCGTGTGGAGGCGCCGACCGGGCCGAGGCCGTCGGAGGTGTCGTAGAGGAACATCCAACCGCTCAGGAGCACGGCGAACGGGACGACGGCGGCCAGCTGTCCGACCGGCCACGTCCCGCCGGGCGGGTGCTCCTGGACGGCGTACCAGACGCCGGCGGTCTGTGCGATCCAGGCCACGAGGGCGACCACGAGCAGGCACAGCACGAGCGACCACGCCAAGGCGGCCTGCCCGGGCCACCATTGACGATCCGTGAGGACGATGCCGTTCTGGGGCGCGAGCGGCTGACCGACGATCAGGCCGACGGCCAGGCCCAGGGCCGGCAGCGCGGTGGCGGGCGGTCTCCCGGTGGTGCCGTGGGCGAGCAGGGCGGCGCGCCAGACCCCGAGGCCGACCACGGCGAGAGCGGCGGGCGCGCAGACCAGCACGATGGTCCACCGCGCGTCGAGGGCGTCCAGCCGGTTGGCCAGCAGCCACAGCAGCGTGAGCAGGCCGTTGGCGGCGACGGAGACCGCAAGCCCGGTGGCGAGGCATTCGGCGAACCCGATCCGGAACAGCTCCTTCGGGCGGCCGATCTCGTCCGCCCGTCGCGCGACGGGCGGGTGCGGGGCCAGCGGCCCACGCCACCACCACGGCGCACGACGCCCGGTGCCGGGGCCGAGCGCCTCCAGCAGTCCCTGGCCCGCTCCCCACGTGACGACCCGCACGTCGGCCCCGTACTCGCGCGCCCGCAGTACGGACGCACAGGTGGTGGCGACGAGCGCGACCAGGACCAGTGCTCGCCACGCCACCCCGAGGAACTCCTGCGGCGGCGTTCCGGCCAGTGCCACGGCGAGCGGGAGCAGCCCCGTCGGAACGAAGGCCAGAGCCAGGGCGATCGTGAGGTAGGTGACGTCGACGTCCTTGTTCCGCAGATGCGCCAGCTCGTGCAGGACGACGCCGCGGAATCGTCGTGGGGCCCGGTGGAAGGCCATGGCGGTGCCCTGGTCCAGGACCACCCGGTAGCGGCCGCGCCGCCCGAAGGCGGCGGCATCCGCCCCGCGTACGCCGCTCAGCAGGAACTCGGGTGGCCGGGACAGGCCCGCCTCCCGGCACAGTTCGTGCAGACACGTCAACAAGGGTGCCTGGTCAGGGTCGTTCGGGGACAGCGGCTCCATCCGCGAGCGCCGGACCAGGAACCCGGGCAGGAACAGATACACGGCCGCCGCCGTCACCGCGAGCAGCAGGATTCCGGTGAGGATCCACCATGCTTTCTGCCGCTCGTACGGGGCGATGCACGACAGGAAGCCCTGGGTGTAGGCGAGGGCGTCGGTCCCGGAGCCCTGTGTCGGCGGTGCTGCCGCGCACTGCTGGTAGACGGTGACGGCGCGTTCACCGGCGGGAGCGATCGTGAAGTAGAGCAGGTTGTGGATGAAGACCATCGTCCCCACCAGCGCGGTGACGACGAGCACGAAGCGGAACTTGGTTCCGCTGGGCAGCGCGAACGGATCGGGCGACGCGACGGGCGCAGGGGCACCGGCCGGGGCGGTGGTCACCACACCACCGGCCGGTCACGTGCGCACGCGGGCCGCACCCGCGAGCGCGTTCGACAACAGCCGTGCCTGCTCTTCCGGTTGGCCCGCCTCGCGCAGTGTCCGGTACGCCTCCGCCCGGAGCCACTCCACCTGCTCGGGCGTGAGCGCGCTGTCCGGACCGGCCTCCTCGCCGTCCGGTGCCGGGTCGCCGGTGTCACCGGACCGCCGGAACAGCGCGCCGAGCCACGTCCGCACCGCCGTGCCGCTCCGGGCGGCGAGGTCGCCGGCGAATGCCTCGACGAAGGAGGAGAGGGCTCCTTGGACCATGGCGAGGGCGAACGGGGTCAGCAGCGCCGCGACTTCGGCGGCACCGGAGCCCAGCACGCTCCCCGATGACGTCTGCGCGTCGTCGGCCGCGTCCTTGAGCGTCCCCGCCGGGTCCCGGAAATACGCCCGGCTGTTCATGCCGAACATGACCAGTTCCTCCGGGGCGACCTCCTCCAGGACCCTGCGTGCCACCTCGCGCACCATGTCGTCGTCCGCCGCGACGGAGTAGTGAATCATGGCAGTTCCCCCCTGCTTTCTGCTTTCCGGACTCGGCAGATGGGCCGCACACGACTCACGCCGTCCGGCATCAGATTTTCGAGGAAATATCTGCATCCGGCGTCGAATTGGGCGTCACAACAGCTCCAATAGGAGCGTTCGCCTTGGGCGCACGCCTGCCGTGCACCACTGCGCCGGGGAGCGCTCCGTCCATCCGCCTGCTCCATGAGGACTGGGCGACGTCGCTACGACCGTGCCCCGCCCCGCCCGCACCGGTGCGACGAGCGGGGCCGTGCGACCGTCTCCTCAGCCCGTCACATCACACCGACTCCGGCTGCTGGACGCTCTCACGGGGACCGCGGCCCGGCGTCAGTATCAGTGCCACGACCGCTGCCGCGGCGGCCACTACCGCGCCGGTGGTGAAGCCGCGCGAGAAGCCCGCCTCGTCGGTTCCGGCGATGCTCGCCGCAGCCATGCTGGAGACGACGGCTGCGCCCAGCGAGGCGCCGAACTCGTGGAAGGTGCTCACGATTCCGGAGGCGAGGCCGGCTTCGTGCGGTTCGATCTGGCCCAACGCGGTGGCGGAGGCGACGACGAAGAGCACTCCGGTGCCGGCGGCGGCCACCGCGATGCCGATCACGAGGGCGGGGGTGCTGTCCCAGAGCGCGGGGATCAGCATGCCGACGGCGGCGAGGAGAAGACCGGACACTCCCAGGATCCGGGGTCCGGTGCTCCCGATCACGCCGCCCGCCGCGGTCGCCCCGGCCATCGTCGCCAGCGCGACGGGCAGGAAGAGCAGGCCGGTTTCGAGGGCTCCGAATCCACGGTGGTCCTGTAGGGAGAAGGTGCCGAGGAAGAACACCATGATCATCAGGGCGGTGGCCACGAGGATCAGCAGCGCTCCCACCGCGACCGGCCGACGGACCAGAAGCCTCACGTCCATCAGCGGAGACGCCGCCCGGCGCTGACGGACGACGAAGGCCCCATAGAGAAGTGCCGCGGCGACGACCAGTCCGGCTGTCACCAGCGTGGCCCAGCCCTTGTCGCCGGCCTGGATCAGGGCGTACGTCAGAGTGCCGGTCGCGGCGGTGACGAGCACCGCGCCCACCACGTCGAGCCGACCCCGTACGGCCGGGCGCGGCTGTGGCGGGAGCTGTGTCCGCAGGGCGACGAAAACCACCACGCCCACGGGGACGTTGATGAAGAACACCCACGGCCATCCGGGGCCGGCGGTGAGCAGCCCTCCCAGGAGCACGCCCAACGCCGCTCCGGTCCCGCCGAGGGACGACCAGATACCCAGCGCCTTGTTCCGCTCCTCACCGTCGAAGAGCGTGACGATCAGAGACAGGGCCGCCGGGGAGAGCATGGCCGCCGCGAGTCCCTGCACTACGCGTCCTCCAAGGAGCATGGGGCCGGAGGCGGCCAGGCCCGCCAGCAGCGAGGCTCCGGCGAACAGGAGCAGGGCCACCAGGACCAGACGTCGGGCCCCGAACAGGTCGGCGGCGCGGCCACCGAGCAGGAGGAGGCCGCCGAAGGCGAGGGTGTAGCCGCTCACGACCCAGGTGAGCGCCTCGCGCTCCAGGCCGAGGTCCGCGCCCAGGTGCGGCAGGGCGATGGCGACAACGGTGACATCCAGGATCAGCATCAGCTGGGCGACGCCCACGAGCCCCAGGATCTTCCAACGACGTGGGTCAGGACTGGCGATGGGACTGGTGGCAGCCATCGGTTCGGTCATTGCGGAGGTCCCCCCTTCACAGTAAGTCAAACACCAGTGTTCGAGTTCTAGGCGCTACCCTAACCCGTACATTGGTGTTCGACTTACGGAGTTGCATGTCTCGCCCAGTGCCCGGAACCACCCGCAGAGCCGACGCCCAGCAGAACGTGGAGAGGATCCTCGACGCGGCCATCGACTGCCTCAGCCACAACTCCGACGCGAGCGTGGTCCAGATCGCCCAGGCGGCAGGGGTGGGCCGGGTCACCCTTTACGGCCACTTCCCCTCCCGGGACGGCCTGATCGAGGCGGCTCTGACGCGCTTGCTCGCGCGAGGCGACGAGGTTCTGGAGGATCTCGACCTCACGGGTGATCCGCGCACCGCACTGGACACCCTCATCAGGTCGAGCTGGCTACTGATCGCCCAGTCGAGTGCCGTTCTCGAAGCCGCCCAGACGGTGCTGCCCCCCGGCCGGATTCACGCCCTGCACGCCAGGCCCGAGCAGCGCGTCCGCGACCTGATCACTCGCGGACAGACCGAAGGCGTCTTCCGCGACGATCTCCCCGCGAGCTGGCTGGCGAGCGCCCTCCATCACGTCCTCAAGGGCACGGTGGCGGACGTGGCCAACGGGACGCTGGACCCCGAGGACGCCCCCCGCTTCATCACCCAGATCACCCTGGCGGCCTACACCCCCCACACCTGAGATCCGACCTTCGGGGATTGCGGTCACCCACCTCCACTCCTAACCTGTAGCAGGTGAAAACCGAAACAGACCCTTACCTTGTGCGCAGTGAGACGCCCTCCGTGGAGACCTATCTCCGGCTTCGGTCCGCATCGGGACTGAGTGCCAAGACCGCTGAGGCGGCTCGGGCCGGGCTGCCGAACACCTGGCAGGGCGTGACCGTGCTCTGCGGAAACGAGCCGGTCGGTATGGTGCGCGTCATCGGCGACGGAGGCTGCTTCTTCCAGATCGTCGACATGTGCGTCATGCCCGAGCACCAGGGCCGGGGCCTGGGCAGGCGGATCATGGCGGAGCTGATGCGAGCACTGGAGCAACGAGCGCCGGGCGGTGCGTATGTGTCACTGATCGCGGACGGTGACGCGCACTTCCTGTACGAGAAGTTCGGCTTCATGCCGACAGCGCCGGCCTCGATCGGCATGTATCGCACCGTCCGGGACGCCGGCTGAGTCGGGTCAGCGGGCCCGGAGCCGCAGCAGGCTCGTCGAGGCGTCCGGGAAGGCCAGGAGATCCACGCGGTAGTGCTGCCCTTCGGTGTGGGCCGGGGTCTGGTCGTCGTAGTGCGGGGAGGCCGGGTTGCCCGAGGCACCGTGGCGAAGGATGTCCCACACTCCCGGTCCTGACGGGGACGGCTCGGCCACGAATCTCCACGGCGCTCCGTCGATCACCTTGCCCTTCGGGTCGGACGAGGTCAGGCCGACTGAGTGGGAGCTGCCGCCGGTCGGAGTCGAGGGTGCGCCGAAGAGCGGGGCGAGCGCGGGGACTGCCCTGCCGAGGGGGTGCTGGTCGGCGATCCGGTGCACCCGGTCGTACCGCCAGCGTGACGGGTCCTCACCCAGTTCCCCCGCGATCCGGCGTGCCGTCTCGGTCAGCGCGCGTCGCGCCACGGCCGGCAGCGGTTCCCGGTCGCCGAGTGCCGTCCTGGCGTCGGGAGTGAGCACCAGGTGGTCGACCTGGAGCGTCACGTCCGGCATGGCGGCGGCCAGTTCCTCTCCCAGACGGCTGCCGATCCAGTGCTCCGTGAGCACCTGCATGAACCGGAAGAACACCAGGGGTGCCGCCAGGTGTCCGTGGTCGTGTCCGTCCCACTCCGCCAGCAGCCGACGGCAGGTCACGGCGAGCGGTTTTTCCGGGGGCTCCCGGTCCAGCGCGTCGAGCAGGGTGGGCAGCACGCGGCGGGCCCGGCCGTTCAGGGCGTCGGACTGCCACCGGGCGCACGCCGCCGCGGTCACGGCGTCCTCCGTGGTGATCAGCTCCTCGATCCGCTCCGCCCTGTAGGGCGGCAGCCAGTCGACCCCCACGTCCAGCGGAGCATCGGCGGGCAGCAGCCGGTGGTTGGCGGTGACGATGTATCCCTCGGGCGGGTCGACCACCTCCGGCAGGTCGTCGAAGCCGAGGAAGTCCTCCCAGGAGCGGGCGACTTGGGCGTGTCCGGCCGGGCCGCTCCCGCTGCTGCCCGGCACCCGTGCGGGGATGTTCCCCGCCGTCTTCAGAGCGATGGTGCCGTCCTGGCACGCCACCACCACGTTGAGCACCGGCACCCCGAACGTACGCAGTGCGTCCCGGAGTTGCGAGTAGTCACGCGCCCGCCACATCCGCTGACACGCCTCGATCTCCACCGAGGGCTCCAGGCCGCTCCAGAACAGTCCGTACCGGTCTTCGCCGTTCGAGCCGGGCGCGTCCAGTTCGACGTGTCGAGCGCCCCCGGCCGCCCGTACCCGTACGGGCTCAGCACCTCGTACGGTGATGACGCTCTCCTCGGTCCACGCGTAGTCCGGCGCCTCCTCGGAGTCGGAGTCGGCGTCCGGCCGCAGCATGCACAGGTCCTGGGTGTCCACGGTGGAGTTGGTGATGCCCCAGGCCAGATGGCGGTTGGCACCGGCGATCAGACCGGGCAGGCCCGGGACGGTGACCCCATAGCCGCTCGTGCCGTCCCCGGTCTCCTCCCCCTCGCCCGGCCGGTCGTCGAGCCGCAGGCCCATCTGGTACCAGAGGCTGGGCTGGGTGAGGACGATGTGCGGATCGTTGGCCACCAGGGGGTTCCCGGACTCCGTGCGGGCGCCGGAGACGGCCCACGCGTTGGAGCCGAGGGGGCGCTCGCCGCGCAGCAGGGCGTCGAACCAGGCCCGCGAGGGCGGGGGCAGGTCGGCCGGAGAGGGGGCGCCGGCCTTGGTCGCGGGTGTCTCCCCCGCCGAGGCCGCCGTGACCGCAGCGCCGGTGCGGACGGTCACCGGCCCGTCGGCCGGATACTTCGGGGTGGTGAAAGCCGCCGCGTACTCGGGGCGTTCCTGCGCGAGCCGGGCGCGGAACGCCTCGTTGGCGAGGTTCCGGCCGAGGTCGAAGCCGAGGTGTTTGATGATCGCGATCGAGTCCAAAGGGGTCCAGGGCTCGGGTCGGTAGCGCAACAGCACGAACTCCACCGGGAGCCCGCCACGCCGCCGCATCCTTCGTACGGCCGCGTTGACGCCGTCGCTGAACGCCACCAGGTTGGCCCGGTGTTCCGTGGAGAGCAGTGCCTCGGAGCGGCGGGCGACCCGGCCGAGCGCCAGCTTCCGGGCTCGTACGTCCTCGTCGGCCACGACGGCGCCGAAGACCTCGGCCAGTCGTCCCCGGGCCCTGCGCCGCAGTACGTCCATCTGCCAGAGCCGGTCGGTCGCCTGGGCGTAGCCGACGGCGAAGTAGAGGTCGGGTTCTTCGGCTGCCGTGACGAAGGGGACGCCTCGTTCGTCGCGCCGGATGTCGGCGCCCTCGATCAGCCCGCCGAGCCGGAGCCGGCCGCGGTTTCGCTGGGCGCGCAGGCTGGGCAGCGCCAGCAGTCGCAGCCCTCCCTCACGCCACTTCATCGGCATGCTCCTCCTTCGGCCGCTCCACCGGGCGGTCCGGCCCGGAGGTGCCCAGCCCTGGGACCCGTCGGCCGACGAGCAGGTAAATGGCCACACTGGCCAGGGCGAAACAGCCGACGCCGAGGAACATGGTGGTGCCGTCGTAGGCCGCGAGCAGCAGGCCGCCGGTGAACGGGCCGACGAACACGCCGAGTTGGGCGAAGGTCTGCGCGCCGAAGTAGGCGCCACGGCGTTCCTCCGGCGCGATCCGGTCGATGATGGCGAACTCCGCCGGATAGATGAGGATCTCGCCGACCGAGAACACCACCATCGCGACGACGAAGTGCCAGATCTCCTCCGAGAACGCGAAGCCGACCATGCCGACGACGGTCAGCAACCCGCCGACGACGATGGCCGTCACCGGGTTGCGCTTCTCCATGAACCGGGAGACGAACAGTTGCAGGGCCACCACGGTCACCGCGTTGGTGGTCAGCACGTACCCGAGGATCACGGTGCCGTCGGAGAAGCCGTCGGAGAGATGCTGGGCGAGCAGCGAGGAGATCCGGCCGTGGACGGCCTCCAGCAGCAGTCCGGCGAGGATGAGGAAGAGCAGGCGCTGGTCGGTCGCCACGACCCGCGCGCTTTCCGCGAGCCCCTTGAGCACGCTGCCGAAAAGCTGCTCCTCCCCCGCCGCGTCGGCCGTCCGGCGGGGTACGGCGGCCGACGCGGACGTCAGCAGCAGGATTCCGGCCAGGCCGAGCAGGTAGACGCCGTAGCCCACCGCGCCAACGAGGAACGCCGACCGGCCCCCGGCCAGACCGATCGCCGCGCCGACGACCGGCCCGACGGCGAAGCCCATGTTGATGGCCATGTACTGGTACGAGAACGTCTTCACCCGCCGTTCCGGCGGGAGCAGGTCGCTCAGCAGTGCCTTGCCGACGGGTCCGAAGGAGCTGCTGCTCAACGCCATCGTCGCGTTGAAGACGAACACCGCCAGGACGCCGTGGCTGAAGTAGAGGCCGATGAAGGAGCCGATCACACCCAGGAGGGAGATCAGCAGCAGCCGGGTCCGTCCGAGGAGGTCGGAGAGCGATCCTCCGACGAACCCGGCGAAGATCGAGAAGAACACGGACGAGCCGATGATGAAGCCGATCATGCCCGGCTGGAGCCCGAGTTCCTTGCGGAGGAACACGGCCAGGAAGGGGACGGTGAGCGAGTTGGCGAGGCTCATGATGCCGGCGCCGACGATCAGTACCTTCGCGAGTACGGGCATTGCTGCGGTGGGGGTGGGGGTGGGGGTCGGAGTGGGGGTCATCGCGCTGTTGCGCCTTTCCCTGGTACGGACTTCGTGCCGGGCTTCTCGATGTCATGCGGTGCGTCGTGCGCGGTGAGGAACTGGTGCAGGAGTTCGACCAGACGCGCGGCGTGCGGGTTGCGCAGCATGCCCTCGTGGTCCGCGTCGACGCGTTCCACGCGCAGGGTGCCGGGCAGGTGCCGTGCCCAGCCGGACGGGCGGTCCGCGCTCGCCCTGCCGTCCGCTCCGTCGGCCCGGACGAGGAGCGCGGGATGGTCGGCCGCCCTGGGTTCGGGCCAGCTGAGGTCGCACATCCGCCGGTAGGTCTGGAACGCCGTCTCCAGGCCGCCCTGGAAGAACTCCACGGCGGGCGGTCCGATGATGCTCTCCACGCGTTTCAGTACGGACACGGTGGACTCCGTGCGCAGCAGTTCCCGCAGGTCGGTGTCGCGGTGCCGGGCGAGGTCGGGGAAGAGACCTCCGAGCGTGGCGAGGAACGCCAGGAACTGGTCGTCGTGGCTGCCGGAGAGTGCCTTCGCCAGTGCGGTCGGGTCCAGCGCGTCGAGCAGGACCAGGCCGGCGACCGGTACGCCGCGCTCGCGCAGTTCCTCGGCGACGTGGAAGCCGAGGGAGCCGCCGTAGGAGTGGCCGATGATGTGGAGGGGGCTGTTGTTCACGCTGGCGGCGATGATCCGGGCACATTCCCCGGCGAGGGCCGCGGCGGTCAGCTCTCCGTCGTGTGCCCGCACCAGTTCGGCCGTGGAGAGGGCGTAGAAGGAGCGGTCCTGGAAGTGGGAGGAGAGCTGGGCGAAGGACTCGCCCAGCCCGAGCACACCAGGTATGGCGAACACCGGTGGTGCGCCCGCCGGGTGCTGGCGGAGCCGGACGAGGGCGGGGTGGGCACCGAGGGAGATCTTCGGCGACCGGCCGGCGGAGACCGGCGCGGCGGGCCGCCCGGTCCGATCCAGGGTCGCCGTGCGGGCCTCGGCCGTGCCACCGAGGTGGGTGAGCAGCCGTCCGAACTCGTCCGCCAGGCCGGCGATCGAGTCCCGGCGGAACAGGCCGGTGTTGTAGCGCCACCGGAATGTCAGGTCCCCGGCCTCCTCGACCGCGTCGAGCATCAACTCGGCCTGCGCCCCGGGGTCGGGGCTGCGCACCGGGGTGACGTCGAGTCCGTCCAGGTCGAGCACCGCCGCCTCGTTGTTCTGCAGCACGAGCATGATCTGGAAGAGCGGTGCGTGGTCCGCGCTGTGCGGCGGGTTGAGCCGCTTGAGCAGCAGGGCGAGTGGGACGTGTTGGCGTTCCAGGTCCCGGACGGTCTGCTCGCGTACCTGGGCCAGCAGTTCGCGGAAGGTGGCGGCGCGGTCCAACCGGGTGCGCAGCACGAGGGTGTTGACGAACATGCCGATCACGTCGTCGAGTTCGGCCGTCGGCCGGTTCGCCACGGGGCTGCCGACCACGATGTCGTCGCTGCCGGAGCGACGGGCCAGCAGGAGCGAGAAGGCCGCCTGGAGGAACGTGAAGAGGGTGACGTTCTCCTCGCGGCAGGTGCGCCGTACCGCGTCGGCCACCGGCCCGGTCAGACGGGTGGTGACGGTGTCCGCCGCATGTGTCCGCGTCGGCCGGGGCGAGTCGAGCGGCAGCCGGTGCACGGTGGGCAGCGCGGCCAGGCGCTCCTCCCAGTACGCGACGTCCTCTTCCCGGTCCGGCCCGCTGAGCCACCGCTGCATGCTGTACGCGTAGTCCACATACGTGTACGGGAGCGGTGCGAGGGGGATCCGCGCGTCCTGCGGGTTCTTCCGGAAGTGGGCGTACAGGGTCTTGAGTTCGCGGCTGAGTACGGCGATGGACCAGCCGTCCGTGGCGATGTGGTGCGCGGTGACCAGAAGGACGTGCAGCGCGGGTGCCACACGGACCAGGCGTACCCGGAGCATGGGGTCGCCGCCCAGGTCGAACGGCCGGACGGACTCCCGCTGCGCCAGCCGCTCGACGCTCTGCCGCCACTCCTCTCCCGGGTACTGGGGCAGCTCTTCGGGGACCAGCCGGAAGGGTTCCGCGGGCCGGACGACCTGGGCGAGTTCGCCGTCCTCCACCCGGAGGACGGTACGCAGCGGAGCGTGCCGCTCTACGACGGCGGTGAAAGCCCGCTCCAACGCCTCTGCGTCCAGGCCGCCTTCGAGGAGCAGCGTGGTGTGGAGGTGGTACGCGGGACTGTCCGGTTCCAGTTGGGAGAGGAAGTAGAGCCGCCGCTGGGCGTCGGTGGCCGGCTGGTGCGCGGCCTCTGGTGCCTTGACCATGGCGACGACCCGGCTTCCGCCGCGTGACGGCTCCGCCAGGCGCTCGCGGACGACGGCCGCCAGCGCGCGCGGGGTGGGCTCGCCGAGGAATTCACGCAGCGGCACCTCGACGCCGAAGGCGACTCGTACCCCGGCCAACAGCCGAGTGGCCAGCAGCGAGTGGCCTCCCAGGTCGAAGAAGTCGGCGGTCGGATCCGCCCGGTCGAGGTGGAGCAGGTCGGTGACGATCCCCAGGACACGCTCCTCCACGGCGTCGGCCGGCTCCTCCTCGCCGCCGGTCTCCTGGAAGGTGAGGGTCGAGTCGGCGGTCGGTTCGGGGAGGGCCTTGCGGTCGGCCTTGCCGTTCCGGGTGAGCGGCAGCCGGTCCAGGCGTACGAAGACACGGGGGACCATGTAGCCGGGGAGCGTCGCGGCGAGTGCCTCGTACAGCGACTCCGCCGAGACACTCGCCGCCCCGGCCTGGACGACGTACGCCACCAGGCTGTTGCCCCGTCCGGGCAGCTCGCGGGCGACCACCGCGGCCTCGGCCAGGGAGGGCAGGGCACGTAACGCCTGCTCGATCTCGCCGAGTTCGATGCGGAAGCCGCGGATCTTGACCTGGTCGTCCTTGCGGCCTCGGTACTCGTACTCGCCGGTGGAGGTCAGCCGAGCCAGGTCACCGGAGCGATAACCGCGCCCGCCGCCCTCGGGCAGCTCGACGAAGCGGTCCCGGTTCAACTCCGGGCGCTTGAGATAGCCCAGGCTCACCCCGGGGCCGGTCACCACGATCTCGCCGACCTCCCCGTCCGCCACCTCGCACAGATCCTCGCCCACCAGCAGGAAACCAAGACCCGGCAACGGGTGGCCTATCAGCGAGGCCCCCGCCCGGAGATCCTCACTCCGCACCTGGCGGAAGGAGGCATGCACCGTGGTCTCCGTGATCCCGTACATGTTCACCAGACGGGGTGCGTCGTCCCCGTACTTCTCCACCCACGCCCGCAGGTCCGCGAAATGCAGGGCTTCCCCGCCGAAGACCACCCACCGCAGCGGCAGCCGGTCGGTGAAGCGGGTGTCCTCGGCGGCGAGTTGGTGGAAGGCGGCCGGGGTCTGGCAGAGGACGGTGATCCGTTCGTCGCGGAGCAGCTGTCGCAGCGCCACCGGGTCCATCGCGGTCTCCGTCGGTACGACGACCAGGCGTCCGCCGTACAGCAGGGCGCCCCACATCTCCCAGACGGAGAAGTCGAAGGCGAAGGAGTGGACCAGCGTCCACACGTCCTCGGGGCCGAAGTCGTACCCCTCCTCGCACGCGGCAAGGAGACTCAGGACGTTGCCGTGCGAGACCTGCACACCCTTCGGCCGGCCCGTCGTGCCAGAGGTGAAGATGATGTACGCGCGGGTGTCCCGGTCGATCGCGGCTTCCGGCGCCGCCGGGTCAGGCTGGGGCAGCGGGTCGTCCACGTACACGACGGGCACACCGTCGGGCACCTGCCCGGCCAACGCCCTCGAAGTGATCAGTGCCGCCGGCTCCGCATCCTCGACGATCAGTTCCAGACGCGCACGCGGTGTCTCCGGGTCCAAGGGGACGTACGACGACCCCGTACGCATCACCGCCAGTGCCGCCGCCACCATCCACGCCGACCGCTCCAGCAGAATCCCCACCGGACGCACCGGATCCGACGCGACCGCACCCAACGCTACCGCCAACTGATCGGCGACGGCGTCCAGTTGACGGTATGTCCAGCTCCGTTCCCCGTCCTGGACAGCGACCCGGTCCGGGAACTCGGCGACCACTGCGGCGAACGCCTCGACCAGATGTCCCGTCCGGTTCGGGACGGAGTCGGGCCGGGCGGTGCCGGTCGCCGGGAGGGGCTGGGGAGCGCGCGGGTGGCCGCGCCGGGCGACGCGTCGGCGCAGCAGTTCCGAACGGTCCTTCTTCATCGATTCATCCTTCGCTCGCGTCGCGCGTCCGGCGGGTCAGAGGGTGAGCAGCAACGCCGGCAGGAGGCCCTGGGCCTCCACCTGGTCGACGAACGCCGACCAGTGCGGGGAGTCGGCCACCGTGGCTGCCTCCGCCGCGTTGCCGAAGTCCAGCCTGTCGCTGGTGAGTTCCGCCCAGATGCGGGCGAGTTCCGTGCACTCCTCCTCGGTGGCCAGCGGCACCGTCCCCAGGCTCCGGTCCGGCTCGTCCAGGAAGGCGTCGAGGACCCGGGTGAGGGCGTCGACCAGCCGTTCCGCAGTGGCCTCGGTGAAGAGGGTGGAGTCGTACTGGACGTCGAGGCGCAGCCGGTCCCCTTCCAGGAACCGGAAGAACAGGTCGAACTGGCTGGTCTGCGAGGGCATCTGTTCCAGGGTGGCGGTCAGTCCGGGCAACTCCCCCAGTTCCATGGGGTAGTTGTCCACGGTGACCATCACCTGGACCAGCGGTGGCACGCCGGGCCGACGGGCCACGTCCGCCGTCCTGACGATCTCCTGGAACGGCGTCAGCTGGTGTTCCAGCGCGGTCAGGGCGCTCGCCGTGACGGATTCCAGGAGGTCGGTCGCGGTGTGGTCGAGGTCCACCTGGTAGCGGCAGGGCAGGGTGTTGGCGAAGAAGCCGAGCAGGTGTTCCGTGCCGGGGACGGTGCGGCCGGCCACGCCGGTGCCGAGCACCACGTCGGACTGCTGTCCGAAGCGGGCCATGACGACCGCGGTGGCCGCCTGGACGAGCATGAAGAGGGTGGTCCGGCGCGCCCGGGTGAGGTCGGTGAGACGCCGAGTCGCTTCCTCGTCCCATGTCCGGGTGACGTACCCGGGGGCTCGGGAGCGGTCCTCGGTGCGCTCGTGGTCGGTGACCAGGGGGAGTTCTCCCGGGTAGCCGTCCAGGTAGGAGCGCCAGAAGGCCCGTTCCTGGTCGGCGGAGGACTCCAGCTGCTTCTGCTGCCAGACGGCGTAGTCGCCGTACTGGACGGTGAGTTCGGGCAGGCGCGGCGCGCGGCCCTCCTGGTGGGCCAGGTACGCCTCGGTGATCTCCCGGACGGCGACGTCGATCGACCAGCCGTCGGAGATGACGTGGTGGCTGCTCCACTCCAGGATGTGCTCGGTGGCGGAGAAGGAGTACAGCCGGATCACCGCCAGCGGTCCGCGCTCCAGGTCGTAGCGGTGTTCGGCGGCACGCTGCCAGACGTACTCCTTCCGCACTTCGAGGTCAGCGTCGATGCCGTCGGTCACCTCCTCCACCTCCAGGCGGACCCGGGCCTCGGGCGTCGACACCTGGTACGGGATGCCGTCCCGGACGCGGAAGCGCACGGAGAGGGTCTCGTGGCGGTCCACGAGGGTGTCCACCGCGTACCGGAGGGCGTCGATGTCGACGCGGCCGGTGAGGTGCAGCAGGGAGACCCCCTCGTAGGACCGGTCGTCGGGATCGACCTGGCTGAGGAACCACAGGCTGGCCTGGTTGCCGGCGAGCGGGAGTTCCACCGTGCCCTCCGGCCGCCGGGGAATCGTGACGGCGCCGAGGGAGGCGGGCCGGTCCGTGCCGGTGCCGGCCTCGTAGAGGGCCGCCAGCTCGCGGGGGGTCGGGTTCTCGAAGAGGGTGCGCAGCGGGAGGTCCACGCCGAACCGGTCGCGCAGTCGGGCCATCACCTGGGTGGCGTGGAGCGAGTGTCCGCCGAGGTCGAAGAAGTTGGTGGTCGCGCCGGGGCGGTGCTCCAGCCGGAGGACGGACGCCCAGGTGTCGCACACCGCGGCCTCGGTGGGGGTGGCTGGTTCTTCCGCCCGCTCCGTCGGGGCCGTGATCAGGCTGTCGACGTTCCAGGTGGCGAGCGCCTTGCTGTCCACCTTCCCGTTGGTGTTGCGCGGGAGTTCGTCGAGGCGGATGAGGAAGTCCGGGACGGCGTAGCGGGGCAGCGTCCTGGCCAGCCGGTCACGGACGTCGGACGGGGCGACGTCCAGGCGGAGCACCGGTGCGTCCTGCGCCGGCAGGGTGCCGTCGCCGACGACGCCTTCGGCGACCTTCGGCACGTAGAAGGCGACGAGCTGTTTGCCACGGCCCTCGTCGAAGGTGCGGGCGACGACCGCGCTCTCCTGGAGGTCGTCGAGTCCGGCCAGGGCGGCCTCGATCTCGCCGAGTTCGACGCGCTGGCCGCGGATCTTCAGCTGGCTGTCGATACGGCCGAGGAACTCGTAACCGCCGTCGGCGAGTTGGCGGGCGCGGTCGCCGGTGCGGTACGCGAGGATCCGGGGGTCGTCGGCGAACGGGTCGGGCACGAACGTCCTGGCGGTGCGCTCGGGGTCGTTGAGGTAGCCGGCGCCGACGACCAGGCCGCCCACGTACAGCTCTCCCGGGGTTCCGACGGGAACCGGTTCCCGGTTGTCGTCGAGGACGTAGACGGCACTGTTGCGGATCGGCCGGCCGAGCTGGACCGAGGCGATCCGCTCGTCGACGTCCTCGACGACCTCGAAGTGCGTGACGTCGTCGGAGAGTTCGGTTGCTCCCCACATGTTGAGGAAGCGCACCTTGGGCAGCAGCCGCCGGAAGGTGTTGACGGTCTTGGGCGTCAGCGCCTCGCCGGCGCAGACGACCCAGCGCAGTGCGAGGCCGGGGAAGGTGTCCACGCCGTAGTAGGCGAGTTCCGCGTTGATCACGCTGAGGACGGACGGGGAGACCTCCAGGATCGTGACGCCGTCCTCGGCGAGCGCGCGCAGCAGCCGGGGCGGGTCCTGGCTGACCGGGTCCGGGTAGATCACCGTGGTGCCGCCGACGCCGAGCGGTGCCAGCAGCTGCCACACCGAGATGTCGAAGGTGGCGGCTGCGTCCTGCGACACCAGGTCGCCGGCGGCGATGTCCAGCGCTTCGACCTTGGCCTCGATGTGGTTGAGCATCCCGTCGTGCCGGATCAGCGCGCCCTTCGGCTCTCCGGTGGATCCGGACGTGAAGGTGACGTAGGCGCTGTCCCGGCCGGACGGCACCGGGCCGGCGTACGACTCACGGTCCGCGGCCTCGGCGAGCACCGTCCGCAGGTCGAGCACGGGGATCGGAGCGGCTTCGCCCGCCGCCTCGACGGCCGCGGCGGTCAGCGTCTCGGCGAAGGTCTCACCGCTGAGCAGCAGGGTGGCTTCGCTGGTGCGCAGCATGCTGGCGACGCGCCGGGCAGGGCCGTTGGGCAAGGGCAGATACACCGCGCCGGTGCGCATGACGGCCATGGCGGCGGTGAGGAAGTCCAGGTCGCGGCCCGCGCCCAGCCCGATCACCGTGCCGGGTCCGGCGCCCAGTTCGGCCAGCCGGGTGGCCAGTCCCCCGACCCGCTCGGCCAACTCCCGGTATCCGAGGGCGTGTTCGCCGCACACGGCGGCGGTCTTCTCCGCGTGCGCGGCGACGGACTGCTCGAACACCTGGAACCAGCCGTCCGCCGACAGGGGTTGCGGCGTGGGGTCACCGAAGCCGGCCAGCAGCTCCCGCCACTCCTCCTCCCCCAGCAGTTCCCGCCGGGTGGGCACCCGGTGCACCCCGGCCACGATGCTCTCCAGCACACTGCGGTACAGCCCCGCGATCCGCCGCAGCTGCTCCTCGGAGACCCGCTGCATGTTCCCTTCGAGGTCCAGGGCGAGCAGTCCGCTGAAGGGGTCCCGGTTGAACTCGGCGCGGAGCGTGTAGTTGGTGTGGATGTACGCCTTGGCGTCCAGGACCTCCAGCTCGGTGGCCGCCGCGAGCCGCTGGTAGCTGTGGAAGTGGGTGTAGTTGAAACTGATGTCGGTCAACTCCCGTATCCCGACCAGCCGTTGGATCTCCGCGAGGGGGTAGCGCCGCACCGGCAGGAGCGCCGTCTCCTTCTCCAGGGCCGCGCGGATCAGGTCGCCCCAGCGCACGGCACCGCTGTGCAGCCGGTACGGAACCATGTTGAGGTGCAGGCCGAAGACCTCGGTGCCGCCCTCGTCCTCGGGACGGCCGTTGGACATGACGGACAGGACGACGTCGTCGCGCCCGGTCAGCGTGGCGACCGCCCGGGCGTGGGCGGCGATCAGGACGTGCCGGACGGTGACGCCGCAGGAACGGGCCACCTGGTCGAGGCCGTCCGACAGCTCCGGGGGGATGTCCACGCTGAGGAAGCCCATCGTTCCTTCGTGAACGTCCGAGGAACCACTGACCAGTTGCGGCAGGAGCGTCGGCTCCACGCCCGCCAGTTCACCGGCCCAGAACGTGCGGACGTCCGGGTCGTTCAGCGTCCGTTGCTCCAGGGCGATGAAGTCGGCATAGCGGCGCGCCGTACGGGGAGCGGTCTCCTTCTCCTCACCGTTCTTGATGGCCCAGTAGTCGCTCAGGAACTCGGTCATCAGCGAGGCTTCGCTCCACCCGTCGAGCAGGGCGTCGTGGAAGCTCATGGAGAACAGGAACTCCCGCTCGCCCAGGATGTGGGTGTGGAACCGGGAGAGCGGCGGGTTCGCCCAGTCGTAGCGGACGCGTTCCTCGCGGGCGTGCCACGCCTGAAGTTCCGCTTCCCGTCCGGCGGCCGGAAGGTGCGTCAGGTCGGTGGCGGTGAGCTGGACGGTGGCCGTGCGGTGCACCAGTTGCAGCGGCTCGGAGTAGCCGGTGAGGTCGAAGGAGGTGCGGAGGATGTCGTGGCGGTCCACGGCCCGGGCGATGGCCCGCTCCATGGCCGCGTGGTCGTAGGTGTCCTTGAGCCGGAACGAGAACACGTCGCAGTACATGTTGACGTCGGTCAGGTAGGCGCTGTGGAAGAGCAGACCGGCCTGGAGGGTGCCCACGGGGTAGGCATCCTCGATCCCTGGGGTGGCCGAGACGCGTTCCAGGTCCTCGGGGGCGAGCATGCTGAACGGTGCGACGGGCTCCTCGGCGGTCGGCGCCTGATCGGCGACGGCGGCGAGGGCTGTCGGCGTCTGCAGGGCGTAGATGTCGGCGAGGTCCAGGGTCATGCCGCGCTTCTCGGCGTTCGCGCGCAGCTTGAGCGCCAGGATGGAGTCGCCGCCCACGCTGAAGAAGGAGTCGTTCCCGGTCACGCCCTGAACGCCGAGCACCTCCTCGTAGAGAGCGACGAGCGTACGGACGGTGGTTTCCGCACCCGCCTCGGGCATGTCGTCACCGGGGAGGGCCTGCGGGGTGCTCTCCCTGAGGCTGCCGGCCACTGTCGCAGCGGGCAGGCGGGCCTTGTCGATCTTGCCATTGAGGTTCATCGGAAGGGCGTCGACCGGGATGACGAACGCGGGCATCATGTAGTGCGGCAGGTGTTGCCGGAGGTGGGCGAAGAGCTGGTCGGGGTCGAGCCCGTCTCCCGCGACGACGTAGGCGACGATCCGGGGCGTGCTGTCCGCGGTTCCGGCACGGGGCCGGGCGCCGCCACGGACCAGATCCCGGATATTGGTGATCTCGGTGGAGACCAACCGTTCCTTCACCACCGGGCTCTCCGGCGCCTTCGGCGCGGCGGCGATGACGGCGGCCTGGCGGACACCAGGAACATCGGTCAACGCGGAGCGGATCTCGCCGAGTTCGATGCGGAAGCCGCGGATCTTGACCTGGTCGTCCTTGCGGCCTCGGTACTCGTACTCGCCGGTGGAGGTCAGCCGAGCCAGGTCACCGGAGCGATAACCGCGCCCGCCGCCCTCGGGCAGCTCGACGAAGCGGTCCCGGTTCAACTCCGGGCGCTTGAGATAGCCCAGGCTCACCCCGGGGCCGGTCACCACGATCTCGCCGACCTCCCCGTCCGCCACCTCCGACAGATCCTCGCCCACCAGCAGGAAACCAAGACCCGGCAACGGGTGGCCTATCAGCGAGGCCCCCGCCCGGAGATCCTCACTCCGCACCCGGCGGAAGGAGGCATGCACCGTCGTCTCCGTGATCCCGTACATGTTCACGAGGCAGGGCGAGTCATCCCCGTACTTGGCGAACCACGCCCGCAGATCCGAGAAGTGCAGGGCTTCTCCGGCGAAGATCACCCAGCGCAGGGGCAGCCGGTCGGCGAAGCGGATGTCCTCCGCCCACAGCGGCTGGAAGGCGGTGGGCGTCTGGCTCAGCACGGTGACCTGCTCGTCGCGGAGCAGCCGACGGAACGCCGCAGGATCCTTCGCGGTCTGCGCCGGTACGACGACCAGGCGCCCCCCGTGGAGCAGCGCGCCCCACATCTCGAAGACGGAGACGTCGAAGGCGAAGGAGTGCACCAGCGTCCACACATCCTCGGGACCGAAGTCGTACCCCTCCTCACACGCGGCGAGCAGGCTCAGGACGTTGCCGTGCGAGACCTGCACACCCTTCGGCCGGCCCGTCGTGCCAGAGGTGAAGATGATGTACGCGCGGGTGTCCCGGTCGACGGCGACGCCGGGCTCCTCCGCAGTGGGCTCCGGGAGTGGATCGTCCACGTAGACGGTGGCGACGCCGTCGGGTACTCGCCCGGCAAGGGATCGGGTGGTGATCACCGCTGCGGGCTCGGCATCCTCGACGATCAGTTCCAGTCGCGCGGGAGGCGTCTCCGGATCCAGTGGTACGTACGAGGAGCCGGTGCGCACCACGGCAAGCGCCGCCGCCACCATCCACGCCGACCGCTCCAGCAGAATCCCCACCGGACGCCCAGGATCCGACGCGACCGCACTCAACGCCGCCGCCAACTGTGCGGCTGTCTCGTCCAGTTGACGGTATGTCCAGCTCCGCTCCGCGTCGTTCACCGCGACGCGCTCCGGGTACGCCGCCACCGACGCCGCGAACGCCTCCGCCAAACCGCTGACGGAAGACAGAGTGGTGCCCTGGGTCTCGTTGCGCTTCATTGTGAACCTCCGGAAATCCATCTCACGTTTGGGGAAGGGCGGTCAGTTCTCGCAGGCCGGCCCTGAACTCCTCGCACACGCGCGCCGCTTGGCTCTCCGTGACCAGATCCCGTTGGTACTGGAGGCGGAACACCAGACGGTCGCCGTGGCGGGTGCCGTAGAGGCTGAAGGCGAACGAGACGTCGCGGGGCGGTAGGTCGTACGCCTCCAGTTCGACACCGCCGTAGGTCTGGCGGCAGCCGCTCCACGGAATCGCGAAGCCGTCGTCGAGCCAGCCGCCGGCCGACTGCTGGAAGGTCAACGTCGCCTGGAAGAGCGGGTGTTGGCCGTGTCGCTCGGGTGCCAGGGCTCTGATCAGGCGGGACAGCGGGATGTGCGCCGTGTCCAGGACGGTGCGCAGCTCCCGCCAGGTGCGCTCCGCCAGTTCGTCGAGAGCGTCGCCTTCGGGGAAGTCGCCGAGCAGCGGCAGCATGTTGACGAGGTAGCCGACGGTCTCGGCGTAGCGCCAGTCGCTTCGCCCGTGGTGCGGCGTGCCGATGACGATCTGCCGGTGTCCGGTGACCCGGTGCAGCGCGCGCAGGTACGCGGCGGCAAGAAGGACGAACGGGGTGTGCCCGCGCGCCCGGCCGTGGTCGTGGACCTGGCGTGCGGTCGCGGCGTCCACCTCGAAGTCGACGACGGCCGCCGGGTTGCGTCGGCGCCTGGCCGGTAGCGCCTGGGGCAGGAGCAGTTGGTCGCGCAGTGGGTGCCATCGCTCGGTCAGGGCGGCGAGGTGCGTCTTCGCCGTTTCCGAGTCCAGTACGGCCTTCTGGGCGCCGGCCCACTCGATCGCGCCGGCGCCGGCGACGCCGGGGGCGGGGCCGGGGCCGGGGGTGTCGTCGACGCCCAGCACATCGGCCAGGATCTCGGCCATGACGATCCGCAGCGACCAGTAGTCGACGACCACGTGGTGACAGGCGAGCAGCAGCAGGGTGTTGCTCGGGGTGAGTACGGCGGCGGCCCGTACGAGAGGGCCGGACGTCAGCGGGAACCGCCGGTAGGCGACGTCCTCCAGGAAGCGGCGGGCCTCCTGCGGATCCTCGGTCTCCTGTTCCCGGAGCTGGAAGTCCAGCGGGAGGCTGTCGTGCACGACCTGGGTGCCGGTGCCGAGCGGGCCCAGTGTGGTCCGCAGGGCGGGGTGCCGGATGAGCGCGGCGGTGACGGCGGCGCGGAGGCGGTCCGGGTCCAGCCGGCGGGCGACGCGTAGCGCCGTCGGCAGGATGTTGGCGGTGTCCTCCGGGTGCAGTTCGTCGTGGAAGGCGAGTTGGACCTGGCCCTCGGACGCCGGATGGGTTCCGGTGCCGTCACCCGGCGACCCGGTGGCAGGCGTGATCGGTGAGTTGGCGGGGACCGGGGTGGCGGCGAGTTCTTCGGCGATCTCCGCGAGAGAGCGGTCGCCGTAGAAGAGGCCGGCCTCGACCGGCCGCTCCAGGAGGCGCTCCGCTCCGCCCTTCAGCGTCACCAGTTTGAGCGAGTCCAGACCGAGCGCCGCCAGGGGCTGTTTGTGGTCCTCCGGGGTCGGTTCGTATCCCAGGTGGGCGGCGGCGAGCCGGCCGAGTGTGTCGCGCAGTGTCTCCCGGCCGGTGTTCGGCTCGACCGAGGGGGTGCCGACGGGCGCGGGGCGGGGCCGCCGCACGAGGCGCAGGGTGCCGTCGAGGTGGCGCTGTCTGGTCTCGGCCCTGCGTATCTTCCCGCTGGACGTCTTGGGCAGGGAGCCCGGAAAGACGAGGACCACGTCGGAGAGGTGCACGTCGCACTCAGTCCCGACCGCTCGCCGTACCCTCTCGGCCAGTGCGTGCGCCGTCTGTTCGTCGGCGCGCAGTGCGGCCACGCCGTCGCGGGTCGCCTCCAGCACCAGTATGACGTCCCGCTCCCCCGCGTCCGGCTGGAACGCGGCGGCGGCGCCCCGGCGGAGGTACGGGGAGCTGAGGGAGCCGACGCTCTCGATGTCGTGCGGATGGAAGTTGCGTCCGGCGACGATGATGAGGTCCTTGCTCCGCCCCACCGGATAGAGCTGCCCGTCCTTGACGGCGCCGAGGTCGCCGGTGCGCAGGAACGGTCCCTGGTGCCCGGCGACGCGGGCCCGGAAGGTCTTCTCGGTGGCCGCGGGGTCGCCCCAGTAGCCCTGCGCGACGCTCGGGCCGCGCACGCAGATCTCTCCGACTGCCTCGTCCGGCAGGCTCGCGCCGCCCTCGCCGCGGATGACGACGGTGGTGCCGAGGGCGGCAGCGCCCGAGGAGACGATCGCGACGGCGTTCGCCGATCCCCCGGCGGCGGCCTGGAGCCGCCCCTTCTCCAGGGCGCCCCGGTCGAACAGCCCGGTGCGGTGGCCTGCCCCTGGCTGGGCTCCGGAGACGAAGAGGGTGGCCTCCGCCAGCCCGTAGCAGGGGTAGAGGGCATCCGCGTGGAAGCCGTGCTCGGCGTAGCGGGCGGCGAAGCTCCGCAGAGTCTGCTCACTGACCGGTTCGGCTCCGTTGAAGGCGACCCGCCAGGAGCTGAGGTCCACTCCGGCCAGCCGCGCGGGGTCGTAGCGGTCGACGAGGAGCTGGTAGGCGAAGTTGGGCCCGCCGGAGCAGGTGGCGCCGAAGCGGGCGATCGCGGTCGGCCAGATCATCGGATCGTGGACGAAGGCGAAGGTGTTGAGCAGCACGGCGGGGATGCCGTAGAAGAGCGGCAGCAGCGCGGTGCCGATCAGCCCCATGTCGTGGTACATCGGCAGCCAGCTGAGGATGACGTCGTCGGGGCGGACTCCGAAGCCGTCGGCGATCGCCGTCTCGTTCTCCACCAGGTTGCCGTGGCTGACCATCACGCCCTTGGGCCGGCCGGTGGATCCGGAGGTGTACTGCAGGAACGCGAGGTCCCCGGCGGCGAGTTCGACCGGGCGGAACAGCTCGTGGTCGGTCGTCAGCATGGCCTCGACGGTGTGCACCCCGGGCCCGCCCGCAGCGCCCTCCGGCAGAAAGGTCTCCCCCAGCTTCCCGGCGAGTTCGTCGGTGGTGAGCACGTGCGTGGGGCGGCAGCTGTCGGCCACCGCCGCGATGCGGTCGAGCTTGGCGCCGGGCCGTGGCGCGTAGAGCGGCACCGCGACGACGCCGGAGTACAGGCAGCCGAGGAACGCCGTCAGGTAGTCGAGTCCGGGCGGGAAGAGCAGCAGGACCCGGTCACCGGGGCGGGCCGTGCGCTGGAGGTACGCCGCGACCTTCAGCGCCGACCGCTCCAACTCCCGGTATCCGACGGTGCGTTCCACGGCGAGTTCGGTGCCGACGAAGGTGTACGCGGTGGCGTCCGGCCGTTCCCGGGCCCAGTGGGAGAGGGCGGCCGGGATCGAGCGGAACGCCACGGGCGGGCGGGTTCGCAGCTCCGTCACCGTGCCGTCCTCCCTTCCGCCGTCGAGTAGCCCGGCTCCCGCGGGGCGTCGTGGATCCGGGGTGTGACTTGGCCGATGGCGTCGGCGCAGGTCTTGGTGACCTGTGTGGGCGAGTCGCCGTGGACGATGACGTAGCCCAGGCGGTCGTAGGCATCGCGGGGCGGACGTACGGCGGCTCCCGGACGGGCGGTGACGACCACGCGGTCGACGCCGTCGATGTCGCGTGCCTGCTCGACGCCGTCGACCCCGGCGAGTTCTCCTTCCCGGTCGGCGAGGAGGAACTGGATGCCGGCGTGACGGGTCGGCTCTGCGACCGGCTCCGGGGGCTGTCCCAGGGCGACGCGCAGCTGCTGTTCGAGGAGTTCCGTCCCGGTGGCCAGCCGGATGAGTTCCGGGATCATGCCGCCGGCCATCCGGGCGTTGATCTCGATGAGCGCCGGGCCGTCCTCGGTGAGCCGCACCTCGGTGTGGGTGGCGCCCAGCTCGATGCCGACCGCCTCCACGGCACGGCGCACGAGATCCTCCAGCTGTCCCGCCACCGTGCGGGAGAGCGGGGCGGGGAAGAGGTGACGGTGCTCGACGAAGTACGGGGAGCCGGTGACGCTCTTCTCGGTGATGCCGATGCAGCGCGTCTCCCCCTTCCAGCTGAACATCTCCACGCTGAACTCGGGTCCGTCCAGGTACTCCTCGACCAGCGCGGTTCCGGCCGTGGCCAGGCCCCGCGCGTTGACCCGGACGGCGAGGATCCTCTCGACCTGCGCCTCGGCCTGTTCCCGGGTCGTGCACAGGAGCACGTTCGTGGAGCCCGACTCGTCCGCCGGCTTGACCACGCACGGCAGGCCGACCGTGTCGACCGCCGCGGCCACCGATGCGACGTCGGTCACGGCGGCGAAGCGCGGCTGGCGTACCTGGGCGGAGTTCAGTTTCTGCCGCAGCGCCGACTTGTCGCGGCAGGCGGCCACCGCCGCCACGGGGTTGCCCGGCAGTCCCAGCCACGCCGCCAGGTCGGCGACCATCGGGACGTAGAAGTCGCTGGTGGTGGTGATTCCGGTGATCTCCTCCCGGCGGAAGCGGTCCTGGACGGTACGGCGCAGCTCAGCCAGGGAGTTCGTGTCGCAGAGCAGCACCTCGCACTCCGCCTCGGCGAGGCCGGCGTACCGCTCGGGACTGCTGGTCAGGAGGACGGCTTCGTGTCCGAGCCTGCGCGTCGTCTCCAGCGCGAGCATGCCGGTCCCCGTGGTGTTGGACTCCACGAAGAGAAGGTGCCGGCGCAGCCCGGAGGTGCCGTCGCCCTCGCGTGGTGTGCGGGACCACCCGTGCACGACCCGGCCCGGCTCGACGGCCCGGGGCCCGGATGCTGTGTCCAGCTCGTGCAGCCCCTGTTCCGTCCAGTACGGGTCGCTGTACACGGTGTCGACGTAGCGGTCTCCGCGGTCCGGGAGGATGCCGACGATGCGGATGCCCGGTTCGGCCCGGGCGGCGAGGTCGCACAGCACGCGGTACACCGACCCCGAGGTGTTCCCGGCGAAGATCTGCTGGTCTCTGGCGAGGGCGCGGGTGGACTCGAACGCCTCGGCGTCGTTGAGCCAGTGCACTTCGTCGATCAGGCGGCGGTCGAGGTTCTTCGGCAGCAGGCTGTTGCCGAGGCCGCTCTGCAGCCTGCCGGGGAGGTCGGGCTGTCCGAAGAGCACGCTGCCGACGGCGTCGACCCCGACCACGGTCAGGTCCGGCAGCGTGTCCCGCAGGGCACGGGCGGTGCCGCATAAGGATCCCCCGCTGCCCACCGAGCCGACGAGTACGTCGATCGGCCCGAGGTCGCCCAGGATCTCGTCGGCGAGCAGGCGGTAGGCGCCCGGGTTGTCGGGGTTGCTGTACTGCTGTGGCCAGAAGGCGCCCGGCAGGTCGGCGAGCAGGCGGTCGAGCAGTTCCAGCCGGGCGCTCTGCCACCCGTGTTCGCTCATCGCCTCCACGACATGGACCTGGCATCCCAGCGCACGCAGTTTGGCCAGGGTGACCTCGTCGATCCGAGGGTCGGTGACGATGTGCACGTCGTGACCGAGGGCGGTCCCGACGAGGCCGACGCCCAGTGCCATGGTCCCGGAGGAACTCTCGATGATGGGTGCGCCGTCACGGAGGGCGCCGGTGCGTTTCGCCTCCAGGATCATGTTCCGGGCGACGCGGTCCTTCATGGCGAACAGGTTCTGCAGTTCGAGCTTCGCGAAGACCTCGGCACCGGGGGCGCCGGCCACACGAAGGCGTACCAGCGGGGTGTGCCCGATGGCGTCAACCACACTGTTGAAGAGCATGTTCAGGTCCCTGGGTGGTGGCCGACGGATGTGGTGAACGGTGCTTCGGGGGTTTCCGGATCTCGCAGCAGTGGGTCTTCGGGTCTCTCCGGCCCGTCAGGTCTCTGGCCCTCCGGCCCCAGCGAGCGGTAGACGGACACGCTGCCGGTGAACGCGGCGCACGATTTCCGGACGTACTCGACGCTGTCCGCCTGCTCGTCCTCGTCGCCGGGGAGAAGCACACCGAGGTTCGTCCCGCTGTGCGCGAGCACCAGCCCGAGCCCACCGACGTCCCGGCAGATGCGCAGCAGATCGTCGAAGTGTTTTCGCGGAGAGAGCGTGGAGTTCATTTCCGCGCTCCGGGTGGAGACATCACCCACTGTCCGGAGATCACCGACCTGAACAGCGTCCGTGAGTTCCCTCAACAGATGCGCGTACTCCCGCTTCTCGGCTTCGCTGCGTGGCTTCTTCGACTGATTGAACCGGACGGTGTCCACCATTCCCCCGGCGTCGTGGGCGACGATCGTGAGAGGCGGAAGAAATCCCAGCTTCTCGCGCAGCCGCACTTCCCGGTGGTAAAAGGTGACGATTCCCGGGTACATGACGCCGTCCGACGGCTCGATGCCGCGCAGGAACAACTCGATCTCCTTCTCCGTGAGCCGTACGCCCAATGCCTCACCGACGGCGCGGGCCGTGGCCACCAGATCGGCGGAGGAACTGGCGAGGCCCTTTCCCTCGGGCAGATCGGTGGTGATGGTCAGAGAACCGCCGCCGTGATGGCCATGAGCCCGCAGGATGCGCTCCGCGAGCAGACGGGACTTGGTCTTGTGCGGCGGCTGGACCACTACCTCGCGGTGGGATGGTGCGAAGTGGAATTCCGCGGTGGATGAGGAGGTGATCGGAAGGGTGACGAGGAAGTCCAGTTCGTTCTCGGGCAGCACTCCTTGCAACAGTTCGCCGAAGGTTCCGTTCGCGGCACCGACGCCGACGCCGTCCTCCTGGACGGGGCCGTACAGCGATGCCTCGCGCTGTTCACCTGGTGGTCCAGTCATCTGCTCCCCCGTGTCCGTACCGAGCCGGCACGGCCGCTATATGCCGAGTTGACGATCGATTTCCGCGAGCGCGCCGCGAACCCGTTCGCTGCGCCGTCTCCACTGGGCGCGCTGCTCGTCGAGGTGAGCGGCCTGCCCGGCCAGCAGGTCACGCACCGCGTCGGGGTGCGCCGATCCCGCCGACTGCTTCCGGCGCAGGCTCTCCTCCACGTCGAAGGCCACGGCCAGGGCCGGTCCGGGTTCCGCCAGCTCGAAGCCGTGCTTGAGCGCGATCTCGCGCAGCAGTCCGGGGTCGGTCTCGCGCGGCGACAGCCCTCGGCCGGAGGCGGCGACGATGTACTGCCCGGCGATGACCTGCGCTCTGCGCCAGGGCACTTTCTCGTCCAGGGTCAGCAGGTTGGCGAGAGTGAACCCGCCGAGGTACTCACGCTCGCAGACCTCGCGCATCCGGTCCTCGCGGAAGCGGAGGTTGTCCAGCACGGTGCCGAGCAGGCGCAGCACGCTGCGCGCGGCGGTGAAGGCGGGGTAGAGGTGCGCGCCGGCCTCCTTGGAGACCTCGACCGAGTTCGAGTACGGCGTGTTGCGCTGGCCGAGGACGAGGTCGAGGTGGAAGGCGCTGAGGTGGGCGGTCCTGCCCCGGATCCGTTCCAGGATCGGGAAGTTCTTCTTCTGCGGCATCGCGGAGGAGATGCCGGACAGGTCGTCGGGGAGGTCGATGAATCCGTACTCGCTGCTGCCCCAGCTCATGAGGTCGGTCGCGAAACGGCTCAGTGAGACTCCGAGGATGGAGAACTCGGCGGTGATCTCGACCGCCCAGTCGCGGGAGGCCACGGCCGCGAGGGCGTGCGGCCGGACGGCACGGAACCCGAGAAGGTCGGCCATGTGGCGGCGGTCCCACGGCAGTTCCTGGCCCGCCATGGCACCGGCGCCCAGCGGACTGAGGTCGATCCCGTCGTAGGTGGCGAGGAGCCGGGTCAGGGAGTGGACCGTCTGCTCGCACAGGGCCGCCAGATAGAAGCCGGGCGTGATGATCTGGGCGGTCTGAAGGTGGGTGTAGCCCGGCATCGGGATGTCGAGCGTGCGCGAGGCCACGCGATGCACGGTCCGGGCGAAGTCGAGGAGTTGCTCGGCGGTGCGGAGCAACTGTTCTCTGCCGAAGAGGAGTTGGGCGCACGACTGGAAGTCGTTGCGGCTGCGGTCTGCATGCCATCCGGGGATGGGGGTGGCGAGGCGTTCCTCGACGAAACGTTCCAGAGCGAACGCGATGTCCGACATGTTGTCGTCCGGGCTCGCCCGGACGCGTTCGGCGGTGACCTCGGAGAGCAGACGGCCCAACTCCCGGACTCCCTCCGGGGGAACGATGCCCATCCGCCCGTACTCGATCGCGAGTACCTTTTCGATGGCGATGTACCACGGGAGGAGATGTTCTGCCTCGTAATGGAACTGCGGAGCGAGTATCTCGTCGTGGAGCAGAGCACTCGGCGCCGAGTTGATACGCCCGCTGATCGGAGCGGAGGAATTTCCTGCCAAAGATGTCGAAGGGTCCTGCCTCGACCGGTCCTGCTCGGGAATTTCTTTCACCTCCATGAAAAGCTCGTGTCCGGCCCTGCTACGACGCGGCCTGGTAAGTCGTCTGCATCTTCCAGGAGAACCATTGACCGACGGTCACCTGGTCGAGATCCGCCTCGGTGGTTCCCGCCGCCAGTGGTTGCATCGGTTCGACCGACGTGTCGTGATTCGGCAGGTAGAAGAACGGGATGGAGATCCGCGAGGACGTGTTTCCCGGTTCCGGATTGACCACCCGGTGCACGGTCGACTTCCACCGGCCGCCGGTCCAGAAGGCCATCAGGTCACCGATGTTCACGACGAAGCTGCCCGGAACGGCCGGGACGTCCAGCCAGTCCTCTTCGCCGCGGAGCACCTGGAGGCCGCCGAGTGCGTCCTCCACGTACAGCACGGTCAGACTGCCCCAGTCGGTGTGGGCGTCGCGGCGGAGCTGGTCCGCCTGCGGTTCGGGGTAGTAGTAGTTCGCGAGCAGCAGTGACACGTGCTCGTCGAACTTGTCGTCGAAGAAGTCCTCGTCCAGCTCAAGTGCCAGCGCGAACAGCCGCATGATGTCGGCCGACAGTCCTGCCATGGCGGCGATGTACTCGTCCCAGGTCGCCTTGAACCCGGCGTCCGGCCAGATGTTCGCCGCTTTCCAGGTGGCCGGGTAGTCACCGAGTTTCGAGCGTTCCTCTTCGCTCAGGTCTCCGGTCACGTGCGCCGCGAACGCCTCGTACGGCCCGCCGGGGCGGCGCAGCCCGGACACCCCGGCACCTTGGTTCGCGCTCAGCTCCTTTTCCGCTTCCGACAGCGTGAAGAAGCCCTGCGTCGTGGTGTACATGCGGTCCACGAGGTCCTTCGGCACGCCGTGCCCGACGATCGTGAAGAAGCCCGAGGTCTCGCAGGCTCGCCGGATCGCAGCGGACATCTCCGCGCGGCCGGCTTCGGTGTTCCGGCCGGACAGGTCGATGATCGGGACGAAATCGTCTGTCATGACAGCTCCATCGCTCAGGCGGCCTTGACTGCCGCGCCTCTTGCAGAAGTCGGTGGTCCTCACAGAGAGACAAGGCTCCGTGCGGGCTTGAGCCGGGTCGCGCGCCGGGCGGCCAGGACCCCTGCGCCGGTCGCGCCGACGACGGACACCAGGGCGGCGGCGCCCAGGGCGGTGAGGCTGACGCTGACGGGCAGCCCTTCGCCGCCGGCCTCCGGAGCCTCGCCGTGCCCCGTCACGGAGGGCGGAGCGGAGAAGAGGTCGGGGGCGGGGATGTAGGAGAGCAGGCCGGCCAGCGCCGCGCCGACGGCGATACCCACCGCGGCGCCTACGAGTCCGAGGACCAGGGCTTCGACGCGGAAGGCCCTGACGACGTGGGAACGTCGCCAGCCCACGGCCATGAGCAGTCCGATCTCACGGGTCCGTTCGGAGACCAGACCGCGCAGTGCCGTCCAGCTCAAGACCAGGCCGCCGATGCCGCCGACGACCGCGGCGATGGTCGAGAAACGGGCGGAGATACGTCCGACGGCTCCCATGATCTGGACGAGGCTGTCGGGGGTGATGGCGCTCACCTGGCCGACACGGTCGGTGATCCCGGCGGTGACGGCTTCGGTGTCGGCCGAGTTGCCGACCTGCACATGTACCTGGTTGACCTGGTCCGCCGTCAGACCGGCGAGTTCCTGGGCCTCGGCGAGCGGGAGGTAGATGTTCGAGGCCGCCGTCTGCGCCGAGTCCTTGACCTCGACCACTCCGACCACCGTGAAGCTCCGCTCGCCGACCTCGACACGCTGGCCGACCTTGGTGTCGTAGAACGCGGCGTAGTGGCGGTCGAGGACGGCGGCGCCCCGCTCACCGGTGCGCAGGGAGCGGCCCGCGATCAGGTCGTGGTCCAGGATCCGGCCCGGGCCGACCGTCCGCTGCCCGGGGTCGACTCCGGCGACGGTGGTGGTCGAGCGCGCCCCGAAGTCCCAGATCTGCAGCGAGCCCACGGCCGTGTCGACGCCGGGTACGGCGCCCATCTCCCGGACCTCGCCGCTGTCGAAGGTGGCCAGACCGAACGGCTGGCGTACACCGCGTCCGGTCTGCTCCGAGGGGATGCCGCTGTCCGGCCGTGTGACGACCAGATCGGCGGCGATACCCGCGAGCGGTGCGCGGGCGGCCTCGCGGAACCCGGAGCCGAGGGAGGTGAGCGCGATCAGCAGGGCCGCGCCCAGCGCCACCGCGGCGACCACCGCGAGGGCTCGCCGACGGCGGTGTCGCAGCTGGGAGCGGGTGTAGAGGTTCACCGCGGTCATCAGCCCTTCGTCCGCTGTCGCAGGGCGTCGTCGAGGTCCTCGATCTCCCAGTCGCCCTCGGCGCTCTTGATGGGGGCCTCGCCGGTGGGGAAGCCCTTGAAGCTGACTTTTCCGTCGATGAGGACGGCGATCGCGACGTGGCCGGTCAGGTCGTGCTCATCGGTGAAGTCCTTGCCTTCGGGGGTGTCGGCGTCGTACCGGGAGACGCTCACCTTTCCCTTGTAGTCGGCGAGGACCTGCTCGATGTCTTTCAGGACCGGCTGTACGGGAGGGTGGTTGAGGTACACGAGGTCGACGTCCACTCCGGTTGAGGGGTCGTCGGCCTTTTCCTGGTCCTCGCCGCTGCAGCCTGCGGCGGCGAGGACCGCGCTGAGCACGAGTGCCGGGATGAGTTTGCGGTTCATGCGACTTCCAATCCGTCCTGCAGCCTGATCTGCCGGTCCGCGGCGGCGGCCACCTTCTCGTCGTGGGTGACGACGACCAGTGCGAATCCGGTCTCCTGGCGCAGCCGTTGGAACATGTCGAGGATTTCCTGGCCCGTCGAGCTGTCCAGGTTGCCCGTGGGTTCGTCGGCGAGGATCAGCGTCGGTTCACCGACCAGCGCCCGCGCGATCGCGACGCGCTGCTGCTCCCCGCCGGAGAGCTGACCGGGGCGGTGGGTCGTGCGGTGGCCGAGGCCCACCTGTTCCAGGCGCTTCCGGGCCTGCTCGTGGCGCTCGGTGGCGCTCATGCGCAGGGGGTACAGCGGGATGGCCACGTTCTCCAGCGCCGACAGTGTGGGGATCAGATGGAATGCCTGGAAGACCAGACCGACGTGCTCGCGGCGCCAGTCGGCCAGGGCGTCCTCTGCGGTGGGCAGCGCGTCGCCCCGACTGCTGATCCGTCCCGCGTCGGGCGAGTCCAGCCCGGCGAGGAGGTTGAGCAGGGTGCTCTTCCCCGATCCCGACCGGCCCACGATCGCCAGGAACTCGCCGACGTGGATGGTCAGATCGATGCCGGCCACCGCGGTGACGTCACCGAAGGACTTGCGGATCCCCTCGGCCTTCAGGGCTTCACTGGACACGCCATGCCTCCATGGGTTTGATGCCTGCCGCCCGCCTCGCGGCGAACACGCTGACCAGCGCCGCCGCGACCAGGCCGGCCAGGGCTGCGGAGGCGATCAGAAGCACGTCGAGCGAAGCCCGCAGCGGGACGGTTAGGGACAGTTGCCGGGCTCCGCCGGCGAGGAAGTGCGGGGTGGGGCTGAGTTCCCAGGGGACCGGCACGGTGACCTGAGTGGTGCTCAGGGCCCAGGTCACCCCCACGGCCGCCAGGACGCCGATCACCAGGCCCAGCGCCGTGATGGCCGTCGTCTCCGCGGTGAGCTGGGCGGTCACCGAGCGGCGCGGCCAGCCCACCGCACGCAGTACGGCGACATCCCGGCGCCGCTCGGCGAGGTTGGCGCCGACCGTACGTGCGAGCCCGGCCGCCGCGACGAGCAGGGCGGCGATGCCGACCAGCAGGCCGAAGCGGTCGATCAGGGAGAACGTCGAGCCCAGGGCGTCGTCGAAGGACTGCGGCGTGGTGATGAGACTGTCCTTGCCGAGTCCGGCGGCGATCTCGCGGGCGACCGCCTCGCTCTGGGAGGGCTGGGCGGTGACGAAGACCATGTTGATGTCGGTCGGGCCGGAGATCCCGGCAGCGGCGGTGATCTTCTGCGCGTCACCCAGAGGCAGGTAGGCGTTGGCGTTGGCGATCTGTCCGGCGCGACTGGTGTCGACGAGGCCGACCACCTCGAACGCCCGGCCGGCGATGGAGAAGGTGTCACCGGTCTTGATCTGCTTCTGCTCCGCATAGCTGAGGTCGAGCACGACGGCCCCGGAGTCCTGGGGTTTCAGGAAGCGTCCGTCGCGCAGACCGGCGCTCAGTCGGCCCGGCCCGATCCGCTCCGCCGGATCCATGCCCAGCGTGACGACCAGATCCTCGTCCTGGAAGGACCAGAAGATCAGGGCTCGGCTGGTCGCCTCGACGCCCTCGGTGGCGGCGACGGCCGAAGCCTCCTCGTCGGTGATCGCCGCGGCGGAGTGCGGGAAGACGGCGCCCTCGAACGCCTTCGGCCGGTCACCCTCGCGCTGGGCCACGATGTCGGTGCCGATCTCGGACAGCGGGGCTCTGGCCGCTTCGCGGTAGCCGGTGCCGTACGCCTGGAGGCTCAGGAAGAGCGCGAGGCCGATGGCAAGGCTGATCGCACCGGTGAGTGTCCGGATGGGCCGACCCTTCAACTCGGCCCATACCAGAGTGAATCGGGGCACTGTTTCCTCCTTCACATGAGGTGGTGGGCAAGGAGCCGGAGCAGCCCGAAGGCGGCGCCCGCGGCGACGAGTACGAGGGCGGACTGCGGCCGGCGCCACAGGATCAGGGCCGCTCCCGCGGCGAGGCCTGCGGTGAGCGGGTCCACGATCCCGGTCCGGGCGAACTCGACGGTGACCCCGGCCAGCACTCCGATCGAGCCAAGGGTGATGCCGTCGAGGAGGGCGCGGGTCCAGTCGTGGGCGCGGATGAAGCGCAGCAGCGGGCCGGCCGCCACCATCAGCGCGAAGGACGGAAGCACCACGACGACGGTGACGACGAGCGCGCCCAGCGGCCCGCCCAGGGTGTAGCCGAGGAAGGTGGCCGTGTTCAGGACAGGGCCCGGGGTCACCTGTCCCACCGAGATGGCGTCCAGGAGTTCCGTCTCGGTGATCCAGCCGCGGTCGACCACCAACTCGCCGCGCAGCAGCGCCATCAGCACGGCCCCGCCGCCGAACAGCAGCGCGCCTGCCTTGAGGAACACACCGGCCAGCGAGACCAGATCGGTGTTCCCCATGGGGGCGGCCAGCGGGATCATCAGGGCGCCCTGTTTGTTCTGCCGGACGGTGTCGCGATGCCGGGCCGCCAGCGCGAGAACCCCTGCGGCGGCGAGGAGGAGGAGTTCGTCGACTCCCAGGACGTACGCGAGAGCCACCGCGGCCATGAGGACGGCACGCAGCGGCCTCCGGAGCTTGGCGGTCTTCGCCAGCCGTACGACCGTCCAGGCCGTGACCGCGACGACCACCGGCTTGATGCCGTACAGCAGCCCGGTTGCCGCGGGGGTGGTCCCGTACTCCACATAGAGGGCGCCCAGGAGGGCGGCGAGGAGGGCGCCGGGAAGGATGAACGCCACGCCTCCGAGCACGAACCCCGCCCGCCCGGCCCGGCGCTGGCCTATGTGCATGGCCATCTCGACGGCGTTCGGGCCGGGCAGGACACTGACCATGCCGGTCAGGTCGAGGAAGTCGCGCTTGTCGATCCATCGCAGACCGAGTACGACCTTGCTGTGGACCAGCCCCATGGTGGCCGCCGGTCCGCCGAACGACAGCGAGCCGATGCGCAGGAACACCCAGAAGACCTCGGCTGCCGCCCGGCCCCGCGCAGGTTGCCGTACTTCGGTCATGCCGGGAACACCTCGATCTCGGTGGCCTTCACCGAGGCCCAGACCATGTCACCGGGTCCCAGGCCCAGTTCGGCGAACGCCTCGGCGGTGACCTCGGCGACGAGCGAAGGCTTGCCGGCCAACGCGACCCGCAGCACGTCGCGTTCGACGTCGAGGCTCTCGATCCGGCATGCCCAGGCGTTGCGCGGCGATCCGCCGGGGCGTTCCCGGTGCAGGGCCACCGCACGGGGCCTGATGCCGGCCCACACGTCGCCGTGCCTGCCGTCGGGCACGACCAGTTGGAAGCCGCCGTCCACGGTCAGCCGGCCGCGCTCGGCCCAGCCGCGCAGCAGGTTGACGCCGACGAACTGTGCGACGTACTGCGAACGCGGTCGTGCCGTCACCTCGGCCGGGGTGCCGGTCTGCACCACCCGTCCGTCCTCCAGGATGATCAGCCGGTCGCCGAGGGTGAAGGCTTCGGTGGGGTCGTGCGTCACCACCAGCCGTACGCCGGGGAAGGAGCCCAGCGCCCGCTGCAGGTCGCGGCGCATCTCGGCGCGCATGCCGACGTCGAGCGCGGACAACGGCTCGTCCAGCAGCAGCATCTCCGGTGCCACCGCCAGCGCCCTGGCCATGGCGACCCGCTGTGCCTGGCCGCCGGACAGCTCGGCCGGTCGCGCCGCTGCACGGTCGGCGAGCCCCAGCCGGTCCAGCCACTCGGTGGCCCGCCGGGACGCCTCGCGGCGGGGCACCCGGCGGCAGCACAGCCCGAAGGCGACGTTGTCCACGGCGCTCAGGTTCGGGAAGAGGCGCAGGTTCTGGAAGACGACGCCGACCGGACGGCACTCGGGCGGTACGAAGGTCCTGGCGGCCGGCTCGTCGAGCACCCGGCCGTTCAGGCTGAGCCGTCCCGCGTCGAGACGGTGCAGTCCGGCCAGGGCGCGCAGCATCGTGCTCTTCCCCGCCCCGTTGGGGCCGAGGATGGCGACGGTCTCCCCCTCGCCGACCTCGATGTCGACGTCGAGGCCGAAGGTTCCGTTCACGACGTGCATCTGCGCTGTGAGGGTCACAGGCCACCTGCCCACTGCTTGCGCAGGCCGATCAGGATGCTCAAGGACACCGCCAGGAGCAGCAGGCTGAGGACGACCGCCGCTTCGGGGCTCTGCTCCAGGGCGACGTAGACCGCGAGCGGCAGGGTCTGGGTGGTGCCGGGGAGGTTGCCGGCGAAGGTGATGGTGGCGCCGAACTCGCCCAGGGCACGCGCCCAGCACAGGACCGCCCCCGAGAGCAGGGACGGACGGATCTGCGGCAGGGTGACCCGTCGGAAAACCGTCCACGGGCTCGCGCCGAGGGTCCGGGCCGCCTCCTCCAGCTGACGGTCCGCGGACTGCAGCGCACCGCACACCGTCAGGACCAGGAAGGGCATCGCCACGAACGTCTCGGCGAGGATCACGCCGTGGGTGGAGAAGGCCAGGCGGATACCGAACGTCTCGTCGAGGAACCGGCCGAAGACGCCCTCGCGCCCGAACGCCAGCAGCAGCGCCACACCGCCGACGACCGGCGGCATCACCACGGGCAGGGTGGTGATGGCGCGCAGGACCGAGCGGCCCGGCAGTTGAGTGCGCGTCAGGATCCACGCCACCGGAACGCCCAGGACCAGGCACAGTGCGGTCGCGCAGAGCGAGCACATCAGGGAGACCTGGAGCGCGTCGCGGGCCTGCGGGGACCACAGCTGGGTGGCCGCGTCGGCCCACGGGACGCGCCACAGCAGGGATACGAGGGGCGCGGCGAACAGTGTCAGTCCGAGGCCGCCGAGCAGCATGACCGTCACCGCCAGCCACCGCGAGCGGCGGGCTCGCGGTGGCGGCGGAGCCGCGGCGACCGGGGGTGGGGCCGTGACTGTCATTGCGGGTCCCGGAAACCGTGCTGCTTCAGGATCTCCTTGCCCTCGGAGGACAGCAGGAAGTCCAGGAACACCTTGGCGCCGGCGGCGTTCTCCCCGGACTTGAGGACACTGGCCGGGTAGTGGGCCACGACGTTCTGATCCTCGGCGATGGCCACCGCGTCCGCTTTGCCCGAGGCCGCCTTGGCGTCCGTGGCGTACACGATGCCGGCGTCCGCCTCCCCGAGCGTCACGCGGCTGACGACCTGCTTCACGTCGAGTTCCTCACCGCCTCTCGGCACAGGCACATCCGCGCGCTCCAGCGCCTGGCGTGCGTAGCGGCCGGCGGGGACCTGGGGCCCGCACAGCGAGACCGTCAGATCCTCGCGGTTCAGGTCCTCCAGCCCGCGGATCTTGTCGGGATTGCCCTTCCGGACCAGGAGGCTCAGCGTGTTGTCCGCGAAGAGCCGCACGGGGCCGTCGGTGAGCCCCGCGTCCACCGCCTTGTCCATGGTGGGCTCGTCGGCGGAGGCGAAGAGGTCCGCGGGAGCGCCGTTGCGCAACTGCGCCACCAGGGTGGAGGAACCGCCCAGGTTGAGCCGGATCTCCATGCCCGGATGCACCTTGGCGAACGCGCTCTTCGCCTCTTCCAGAGCGCCGCTGAGGGAGGACGCGGCGAAGACGGTGACCGGCTTCGTCCCGTGCCCGCCCTGCTCGGCGCCGTCTGCACTGCCGCATCCGGACACCGCCAGGGCCAGCACGGCGGAGGTGACAGCCCCGGCGATCCACTGTCGTGCCATGCGGGTCAGCCCCCGGCCATGGCGGGGACGACGTGGACTTCGTCCCGGTCGGTCAGGCCGGTCTTCGGCCCGTCCAGCCCGCGTATGTCGTCGCCGTTGACGAAGACGTTGATGTGCCTGAGCAGCCCGCCGTCCTTGCCGCGCAGGAGATCGCGGACCATGGGGTAGCTGGCGATGAGGTTGTCGAACACCTCGGCCACCGTGCTGCCCGGCACGTCGACGGTGGCCTTGTTCTCGGTGTGCTTGCGCATGATGGTGGGGACGAAGATCTTCGGCATGGGATTCTCCCTCAACAGTCGTTGTTGTCGAGGTGGCCGCAGACCGGACATTCCGGTCGGCGGGCCACGTTGAGCAGCCGGGTCATGTTCGTACGGAGATCGAAGAACATCAGTTGCGAGTCCAGCGGCTCGGCGAATCCGGTGATCATCTTGATCACCTCCATGGCCATCACGGTGCCCACCAGACCGGGCGCCGTGCTCAGGGCGGGGAAGACCTTGATGTTCGTCCAGTAGGGCGGCTTGGTCGGGTAGATGCACGACAGGCACGGCGTGCGGCCCGGCCGGACGGTGGTGATGTAGCCCTCGGTGTCGTACATCGCTCCGGAGACCAGCGGGATGCCCAGTTCGACCGCGGCCTTGTTGAGGGCGTAGCGCTCCTCGAAGAGCGGCGCGCCGTCCGCGATGAGGTTGGCGTCGCCCACTATCCGGAGGACGTTGTCGTCGGTCACGTACTCGGAGTAGGTGGTCACCTCGACGTCGGGATTGATCCGGTGGAGGCTGTCGGCGAACGCGTCCACGCAAGGGCGTCCGACGTCCTTTGGGTTGGCGAGCAGCATTCGGTTCAGGTACTCCGGCACGATCTCGCCGCCGTGTGCGACGGTGATGCGGCCCACGCCGGCCATCGCGAGGTGCGTCGCGACCGTGCCGCCGACTCCGCCGCCGCGCGAGATGGCGACATGGGCGTCGCGGAGCCGGCGCTGGCCTTCGATGCCGAAGCCTTCCAGCCGGAGCTGGCGAGAGTATCGATCGAGTTGGAACTGGGTGAAGTCTGGCGCTTGAAGCGTCATCCTCATTCCCCCCGTTGTCCTGGATCGGCTGATTGTTCGAACAGCGACGACCGTAGGGGGACGCGGATCAGGGGCTGTGCAGCAGAACGTCAAGGGCACGGCAAGAGCCCGACAAGGGTGGGCGCGCCGGTTGGCCGATCGACGATCCCCCAGTAAGGGCGGCGCGGCACCGGGGTCGGATCGATGTCGCACAGGGCAACCGTTTTGATGACAAGTCATACGGTGCCGTCGGACCCGGGGTCCGCCCGGCCGGACAGTGGTGCACCCGTCCCCCACCGGTCACGGGAGCAAGCAGGCCAAGGCTGTTCAGCGGAATGTCAAGAACAAGGCAACGGATCGGCAAGTGCGACGGCGTGTCCTGCGGACCGCCGTCCTCAGTTCGCCGCGGCCCGGGGGCACACGGGCACGAGCACCGGGCTCTCGGTGGCCTGTGCCGCCCGGGGGCAGAGCGGCATCCGCACTCGTGCCTCGATGCCGTGCGGCGCCGTCGGCAGCAGGCGCAGCGATCCGCCGTTGGCCTTGGCGAGGGTGTCGGCGATCGCCAGTCCCAGTCCCGATCCCTCGTGTCCGGCGGATTTCCCGCCGCGCCAGAACCGGTCGAGGGCGCGTCGGCAGTCCTCCGCCGACATGCCCGGGCCTTCGTCGATCACCTGGATCTGCGCGTACGCTCCCGCGACCATGTGACGAACGGTGATCGAGGTGTCCGCGTCGGACACGTGGAGCGCGTTGTCGATCAGCACGTCGAGAATCTGCTCGAGATGGCCCGGTACGCAGGCCGAGACGGTCCCGTTGGTGCCGGGGGCGAGCAGGGTGATCTGTTTGTGGGCGGCGGCCTGCTCCCAGGCGGCCACCCGGGTCGCGATGACCTCCGCGACGTCCACCGGTGCCACGGACTGGTCCCGGCCTTCGGCCCGGGCGAGCCGCAGAAGTTGGTCGAGCAGCGTGGAGAGGCGTTCGATCTCCGCCACGGCCTGCTGAAGCTGCTTCATGGCCTCCGGTCGGACTCCCGACTCCAGAGTCTCGACCCGCAGCCGCAGCGCGGTCAGGGGATTCCGCATCTGGTGCGAGGCGTCGGCCACGAAGGCCCGCTGCGTCTCCAGCAGCGTCACCAGGTGATCAGCCATCCGGTTGAACCCGGCGGCCAGTCCGTGCATTTCAGGGGGACCGGCGCCGCACCGCACGCGGACGTCGTACGCCCCGTCGATGATGGCGTGCACCGTGTTGTCGAACTCCCGGATGGGGCGCAGCAGCCACCGGCTCAGCGGCACGCTGGCGAGGCCGACCGCGGCCAACGCCAGGGCCCCCGCGCAGATCAGCAGCAGGGTGTGGCTCTCCACGTCCCGTTGCACCGCCGCGCTCGAAGCGACGGAACCCAGGGCCCCGATCACCTCGTCCCCCTGGCGGACGGGCTCGGCGAGGAGCACCTTGCCCGGGCGTATGGAATGGCCGAGATCCTGGGACGGTTCGATGCTCTCGCCGCGCAACGCCTTTGCCAGCGGAGAGCGGAGTGCGGTCGCGGCGACGTCGATGTCCGTGCGCGACGCCGCGGTCACCCTGCCGTTGGTGTCGACGAGGACGACCGCGGTCTGGTGGTTCGCTTCGTAGCGTCGCAGCCGCTTCTCGAAGGCCGTCGCCGATGCCTGGTCCTCCAGCACCGCCGTGGCCTCCACGGCCAGTTCACGGGCTTCCCCGGCCCGGGTCATGGCCAGTTGGTGGTAGGCACTCATCGAGTAGCTGAGGGCCAGCGGGACCTCGAGCATCAACAGAATGACCGCAGTGAGGGTCAGATAGGTGAGGAGCAGCTTTCTCCGCACGGGCCCTCCTCCCTCAGCCACACGGGTCGGTCAGCCGGAAGCCCACACCGCGGACGGTCTCGATCCATCGTTTGTCGCCGAGTTTGGTCCGCAGGGTTCCCACGTGGACGTCGAGAGTCCGGGTCGAGCCGAACCAGTTCTCGTCCCAGACGCGTTCGATGATCTGCTCTCTGGTGAGCACCGCCCCGTGTTCGGCCGCGAGCAGGGCCAGCAGGTCGAACTCCTTGGCGGTCAGCGACAGCGGCTCGCCCGCCAGGAAGGCCTTGCGTGCTCGTACGTCGATACTGAGCGCCCCGGTCTCCAGCTCGGAGCCGTCGGGTTCCGGCAGGGCCGTGGGGAGCGGGGCCTGCCTGGTGCGCCGCGTCACCGCCTCGATACGGGCCAGCAGCTCGCGGAAGCCGTAGGGCTTGACGACGTAGTCGTCCGCGCCGGCCTGTAGGACCATGACCCGGTCGATCTCCTCGGACCGTGCCGTCAGCGCGATGATGGGGACCATCGAAGTGGCCCGGATCCGCCGGCACACCTCATAGCCGTCGAGGTCCGGAAGACCCAGGTCGAGGAGGACGAAATCGACCTCCTCCGCGGCGTCGACCGCCTTCCCGCCGTCGGCCCTCCATAAGACGGTGTGACCGTGCTGCCGTAACGCGTCCGTCAGTGCGTCTGCAACGTGCTCGTCGTCCTCAGCCACAAGAATGCGCACGTAGTCCACAACCCCCCGTTAAAGCCCACCTGCTGCCGGGATTCTACTCGCGTCTACATCCCGGAGCTTTGGAATATGCGTTCGGCGTATCACCCGCTGGAGCGGGCGGCGTCCCACCAGGCCGGACCGGGGAACCTCTCTCCCGTCCTGTCGTCTCCGTCTGTCGTCTCCATGCCCGAAGCTGAACGATCTGCTGCACTGCGCTTGCCAGTGCGTTGCACATCCCCGGCCTAGCGTGAGTGCCGAGGTTCGTCGGCCCACGCAGTGATACGGAATCGCGAACCCGACCCGGTACCCGCACAGCCCGCAGGAGGTCCGGCCATGAGGTTCTCGAACTGGCTCCTCATGACCGTCGCGTTCCTCCTGCTGCTCATGGCCGCCTGGCTCCTGTTCAACTTCCACACCCCGTCACCCGTCTGAAGTCCCGCCGCCTGAAGTCTCCTGACACCCCCATCTCCCCCGTTGGGGGTGTCAGGGCTGCCCGAAGAACCCCGTGAACGGAGAGCAGCTCCCCGGACCGGGGCCGCACGGCGGTCCCGGTCCGCTACAGCCACCAAGCCCGGTATCCCACAGGAGATATGACGTGATCGCTTTCAGCACCACGCCCACCGTGGCCCTCGACAGTGCGGGCGGCCACTGCATGTACGCCCAGGTGGACCTGCTGCGCGCCATGGCGCCGGCCGTCCCCGTGCAGCTGCCCGAGGGGATGGCCGCCTGGTCGGTGAGTCGCGGGGACGTCGTCAAGCGGCTGCTCACGCACCCCGATGTCTCCCGGGACCTCAAGGGCACCGTGCCCGACTATGAGCCGGGCTCGGTCGCCTGGCTGTCGCCGTGGGTGGACATCGACCACATGGCCACCGCCGACGGCAAGGAGCACGCCCGGCTCCGCAGACTGATCACGCCTGCCTTCAGCCCCCGACGCGTGACCGCTCTGCAACCCCATGTCGAGGCCCTCGTCGCCCGTCTCCTCGACGACCTGGAGGCCCTTCCGGCCGACGAACCGGTCGATCTGCACACCGCGTTCTCCTACCGGGTGCCGACCGAGACGATCTGCGACCTCTTCGGGGTCCCGGACGACCAGCGGACCGAGCTGCTGCGCCTGTTCCGCGCTGTCGGGGAGACCGATGTGGCGAGCGAGGAGGAATCCGTCGCCATCATCAACGGCCTGGTCGCCGCGATGCACTCGCTGATCGAGGCCAGACGCCGCGAGCCGGGCGACGACCTCACCAGCTTCCTCATCGGCGCCCGGGAGGAGGGCAGCGCCCCCCTCACCGAGCATGAGCTGATCTCCACCCTGCTGTTGATGATCGGCGGAGGCAGCGGCACCACCATCAACCTCATCGACCACACCGTGCGTGAACTGCTCGCCAACCCGGATCAGTTGCGCGTCGTCCAGGAGTCTCCCGAGCGCTGGGCCGACGCGATCGAGGAGTCGCTGCGCGTGCACTGCCCGGTCATGCACCTGCCGATGCGATGGGCCACCGCGGACATCGACCTCGGCGAGGGCGTGGTCATACGGACCGGCGACGCCATCCTGATCTGCTACGGGGCCCACGGCCGCGACCCCGGCGTCCACGAGAAGCCGGACGTCTTCGACATCGACCGGGAGAACAAGGACCACGTCGCGTTCGGTCTCGGCCCGCACTTCTGCCCCGGTTCACGCCTGGCGCTCCTGGAGGCCAGGGTCGCCCTGCCGGCACTGTTCGAACGCTTTCCCCAGCTCGAACTGGCCGTCAAGCCCGACGAGGTCGAGCCCGAGCACACCTTCATCGGGAACGGCGTCGCGTCCTTGCCCGTCCTCCTCCACCACCGCTCGCGGTAAGGGGAGGCCGGGGGATGCGAACAACAACGTTGGTCCACGAACGCTTCGCCGCCCGCGCGGCTGCACAACCCGACGCGCTCGCCGTCGTCCACGGCGACGAGCAGATCGGTTACGGGCACCTCGACCGCCGTGCCGACCAGTTGGCCCATGTCCTGAAGCAGCAGGGGGTACGACGCGGCTCCGTGGTCATGGTGCACCTGGAGCGCTCGATCGACCTGATCGTCTCGCTCCTCGCGACGCTGAAGGCGGGAGCCATGTACCTGCCGGTGGAGCCGGACGCGCCCAGCCACCGCGTGGCGCGCCAAGTCGAGGAAGCTGGCTGCGCGGCGGTGCTCACCCACCACGACACGGTGGAACTCTTCGCCGCCATGCCCGTGACTGTCGTGGCCGTCGACAGGGAACCGGTGGACGAGGTCCCGGCCGCTCCTGTGCGCACCGCGGTCGACGGCACGGACGGCGCCTACGTCATCTACACCTCCGGCTCGACCGGCGTTCCCAAAGGCGTCCGCGTCGATCACGCCTCCCTCGCCTATCTGTGCGACGAGGTCAACGCACGGTACGGAATCGGCCCGGCCGACCGGGTCCTGCAGTTCGCGGCCGTCTCCTTCGACACCTCCATCGAGCAGATCCTCGTGGCCCTGCTCAACGGCGCGGCCCTGGTCCTCCCCGACCATCTCTGGGCGCCGAGCGACCTCGCGGACCGTCTGACGGCGTACGGGGTCACCGTGATGGACCTGACTCCTTCGTACTGGCGGGCCTTCCTGTCCGACCTCAGCCGTACGCCGGCCGACCTCGCGGTGCGCCTGACGATCGTGGGCGGCAGCGCCGTGCACGCCGAGGACTGCCGGACGGCGCTGCGGCTGATGCCCCGCTCACGTCTGGTCAACGCCTACGGCCTGACCGAGACCACCATCACGTCCTGCACGATGGAGGTCACCCCTCAGACGCTGCCCGCACAGGGCCCGGCCCCGGTCGGCCGCCCGCTTCCGGGCACGGTGATCCACGTACTCGACGACGATCTGCGGCCCGTACCACCCGGCCGGCAGGGCGAGATCCACATATCCGGCCCCGGTGTCGCGCACGGTTACCTCGGGGACGCCGCGGACCGGTCCGGATTCCTGCCCGATCCCCGCGCGGAGCGGCCAGGCACTCTGATGTACCGCACCGGCGACGTCGGCGGCTGGACAGCCGCAGGCGATCTGGAGATCACCGGGCGTGCGGACCGGCAGATCAAGGTCCGTGGCTTCCGGATCGAGCCGGCCGAGATCGAGGCGGCCCTGTCCGCCCACGAGTCGGTGGTCGACACGGCCGTGGTGCCGTGGGTCCAGGGCGCGGAGCCGAAGATCACCGCGTACTACACGGTGGCCCCCGCGCAGGGCGGTGTCCCGCCCACCACCAGTGAACTGCGGGCGTACCTCGCCGACCGACTGCCCGCCTATATGGTCCCCTCGGCGTTCGTCCGGCTGCCCGACATGCCGATGACGAGCAACGGCAAGGTCGATCTGAAGGCACTGCCCGCCCCGGACCCCTCCGGAACTCACACCGCACCTGCACCCGACGACGCACCGGACCAGAGCGGCCGGCTGGTCGAGCGTGTGGTCGCCGGCATCTGGCGGCAGGTTCTCGACGTGGAGCGCGTCGAGCCGCACGACAACTTCTTCAGCCTGGGCGGTGACTCCCTCAAGGCCGCCCAGCTGCTCGCCAAGCTCCGCGAGTCCCTCGGCATCCTGATCACCCAGATCCGTCCGCTGATCCGGCTGCTGCTCGACGACGCGACGCTGCGCAGCTTCGCCGCCGCCGTCGAGTCGGCAAGGGCGGGCATGCTCGCCGACGACGCCAAGGCCGTGGACTTCACCGTCGAGGCCGAGTTGGGCATTCCCATCCGGCGTACCCCCGCCGAACCCGCCTCGTGGGAGAAACCGGCCCACATCTTCCTCACCGGGGCCACCGGATTCCTCGGGGGCTACCTGCTCCGGGAGCTCCTGGCCTCCACCGATGCCACCGTGCACTGCCTGGTGCGCGCCGACGGCGATGGCCGCGCGATGGCGCGCCTCCAGAAGAACACCTCTCATTACTTCCAGGACGACCTGGAGCGCTACCGCGAGGAGGGGCGGATCCGCGCCGTTCCCGGCGACCTCGCCGAGCCTCGTCTCGGCCTGACGAAGGAGGAGTTCGACCGGCTGGCCCGGATGGTCGACGTCATCCACCATCCCGGTGGGCTCGTCAACTTCATCTATCCGTACGCCCACATGCGGGCGGCCAACGTCGAGGGAACCCGCGAGATCATCCGCATGGCCGCGCGGTACCGCAATGCACCCGTCCACTACACCTCCACCATGGCGGTGGTCTCGGGCTTCGGGACCGCCGGCGTCCGGCAGGTCAGCGAATCCACTCCGGCCGCCCACGCCGATCGCCTGTCAGTGGGATACGTCGAGAGCAAATGGGTAGCGGAGACCCTACTGCTGGGCGCCGCTCGCCAGGGGCTTCCGGTGGCCGTCTACCGGGCGGCCGACATCTCCGGCGACCGGCAGACCGGCGCCTGGAACACGTCGACGGAGATGTGCGCGATGAAGAAGTTCATCGTGGACACCGGCATGTCCCCCGTTGCCGAACTGCCCCTGGACTACACGCCGGTGGACTGCTTCGCCGCGGCCGTCGCGCACATCGCCGGGTCACGGCTGCCGCAGGGCGAGGTCTACCACCTCACCAATCCGGGCAAGGCGAACGTCTCCGTACTGGCCGAACGCCTGCGCGCCCATGGCCACGAGGTACGTGAGGTCCCGTGGGCGGAATGGGTGGAACGGATCGCCGAGATCGCGGTCGAGGAACCCGGACACCCCATGACGCCCTTCGCCCCGCTGTTCATCGACCGCTGCTCCACCGGCGAGATGAGCGTGGCGGAGATGTACCTGGAGACGACGTTCCCCGTCTTCTCCCGCCACAACGTGGAGCAGGCCCTCGACGGCAGCGGCATCGGGATTCCCCCGGTGGACACCGAGATGCTCGACCGCTACATCCGCTATCTGACCAGCATCGACTTCCTGTGAGGCCCACGTGCTGATGCCAAGCCCGGTCCGCCCCCGGTCCGCATGGGGCCTCCTGGACCTGGACACCGCACCGACCGACGGCCCGGTCGCGTTCGGCGACGACCTCACCCCATGGAGCCTGCTCGACGCGTACCGGCACGGGCTGTACCCCTTCCCCGCCACCACCGCCGAGCACCGGCTGCTCAATGAGCTGAGTTACGAGTCCGAGGTGGCCGCCGGACGGATCGGGCTGCAGACCGGCACCGGCTATCCGTACGGCGTCGCCTGGTGCTCCCCGGATCCCCGCCCGGTCATCCCCGTCGCTCAGGCACACATCCAGCGCAGCCTTCGACGGCAGCTGCGCGGCATCAACTGGACGACCACCGCCGACGTCTGCTTCGAACGGGTGGCCGCCCAGTGCCGCGAGGGGCGCACGGAGTACTGGCTGACCGACGAACTGCTGGCGAGCCTGACCCGCCTGCACGAGTGCGGCTACGCGCACAGCGTCGAGGTCTGGGACGGAGAGGAACTCATCGGCGGGGTGTACGGAGTGCGGATCGGTGGCGTCTTCAGCGCCGATTCCCAGTTCACCCTGCGCAGCGGTGCCGGCAAGGCCGCCGTGGCCGAGCTGACGCGCCGCTTCGCGCAGGCCGGCGGCATCGCGGTCGACGTCCAGCGCGACAGCGACCACACCCGGCTGCTCGGGGCGCGGCCGATCCCCCGCGCCCAGTACCTGGAACTCCTCCGTACCCCCCACCGGCCGTCGCCGCTGCGCACCGGGCGAAGGCCGGTCCGGCTGCTGACGGACTGACAGGACCGGGACCACACGACCACACACCGGAGACCCGCCATGCCTCAGAGCACCGCCGGTACGGGACTGCACGTCGCGAGTCTCGCCGACCGCCCCGACCTGGAGACGGCCATGCTGACGATGGAGTCGTCCTGGCCGGACTACATACGCCCCGACCCGACCCTCGTCCACTGGATCTTCGAGCGGCACGCCCAGCACCAACTCGTGGTCCTGGACGAGTCGAAGACGGTCGTCGCCCGCGCCGCGAGCGCGCCACTGGCCTGGGACGGCAACCCCGACAGCCTGCCCGACACGGGCTGGGACGAAGCACTGCGCCAGTGCATGGCCGACACCTACGGCGGTCACCGGCTCAACGCACTGTGCGCGCTGGAGATCGCCGTGGTGCCCGGCCACCAGTCGCGCAGTCTCTCGGGGCGCACGCTCCAGGCCCTGAAGGACCACGCCCGGAGCCAGGGCTTCGGCGACCTGGTCGCCCCGGTGCGACCGAGCCTCAAGCACACCGCGCCACAGCTGACCATGGCCGCCTACGCCGCGCGGACCCGCTCGGACGGGCTGCCGGAGGACCCCTGGCTGCGCGTCCACGTGCGGACCGGCGGCCGGATCCTGAAGGTCTGCCCGGCCTCGATGACCATCTCCGGAAGCCTCGCGCAGTGGCGCGCGTGGACGGAACTGCCGTTCGACACCAGCGGCCCCGTCGAGGTGCCCGGCGCGCTGACACCGGTGGTGGCCGACGTGGAGCAGGGCTACGCCGTCTACATCGAGCCCAATGTGTGGGTGCGCCACCGCCTCTGACAGCGCCCCAGATCCGTTTCCCGAAGCGGCGCCCCACCTGTTGCACAGCCTGTTCCGTACCGACCGACTGACCAGAAGAAGGACGAACACCATGAGCATCAGTGGACCGGACAAGGACACCACCAGGCGCATCGAGCTGCGGGGCGCCCTGATCGAACGGATCGGCGGCTACATGACCGCGCACGCGCTCGGGGTCGTGGCCGATCTCGGCGTGGCCGACCTGATCAAGGACGGGGTACGCAGCAGCGACGAACTGGCCGCCGAGACCGGGGCGCACGAGCCGTCGCTGCGCCGGGTACTGCGCCTGCTCGCGTCGGTCGGGGTCACCACGGAGCCCGAGCCGGCCCGCTTCAGGCTGACCGAGGTGGGGGCTCAACTGCGGTCCGACTCCCCCGATTCGCTGCGCGCCTTCACCCGGGTCTTCTGCAGCCCGATGTGGTTCACCGCCTGGCAGGGTCTGGGCCAGGCCGTCGCCACCGGCGAAGTGGCCTTCAGCCAGGCCAAGGGCTCCGACTTCTACACCAGCCTGACCGCGGACACCGAGTTCAGTGCCCTGTTCCACGAGGCGATGGGCGAGGAGTCCCGGATAGCGGCCGGACGCATCGCCGCGGGCTACGACTTCTCCCACGCCACCAAGGTGGTGGACCTCGGCGGCGGCGACGGAACCCTCCTCGCGGCCGTCCTCACGACCCACCCCCATCTGAGCGGTACCGTCTTCGACAGCCCGAGCGGTGTGGCCGATGCTCCGGCGGTGCTGGGCAAGGCCGGGGTCGCCGACCGCTGCGAGGTCCAGCCGGGTGACTTCTTCCAGGACATCCCGGGTGACGGCGATCTCTACATCATCAAGAGCGTCTTCCAGGACTGGAACGACGAGGACGCCCTGGCCCTGCTGCGCTCCTGCCGCACCGTGATTCCCGAGTCCGCCACCTTGCTGATCGTGGGTACGGTGCTGCCTGAGACCCCCTCCGCCGACCAGTCGATCGCGTACTTCACCGATGTGAACATGATGGTCATGGCCGGCGGCCGGGAGCGGACCGAGTCGGAGTTCCGGACCATGCTCTCGGAGACCGGCTTCACGGTGCGGTCCGTGCGGTTCGGTGCGGCCGGGCCACTGTCCATGATCCAGGCCACGCCGTCCGCCGCCCGATGACAGCGCCCGGCTTCGGTGCGGAACTCCTCCTCGGACGGCTCCGCACCGGCCTCCTCACCCCACCCCCCGGCGATCCGAGGCGCCTTGAGGACGCGGACGAGCAATTCCTCACCAGGTTGCGGGAGTTCTGCGAGAACAAGGTCGACAGTCATCTGATCGAGCGCGAGGACCGCATCCCCGATCAGGTGATCGAGGGCCTCAAGGACCTCGGCGCTTTCGCCATCAAGATCCCTCAGGAATACGGCGGACTCGGGCTGTCCGGACGGTGTTACCTCCGCGCCCTGATGCTGGTCAACAGCACCCACTCGGCACTCGGCGAGTTGCTCGCCGCCCATCAGGCCATCGGTCTGCCCCAGCCGCTCCTGCTGTTCGGCACGGACGAGCAGAAACGCGCCTTCCTGCCGCGGTGTGTACACGAGATCTCCGCCTTCGCCCTCACCGAACCCGACATCGGCAACGACCCGTTCCGGATGCACACCACCGCCGTTCCCGACCGGTCGGGGGACACGTACACGCTCAGCGGCGTGAAGCTGTGGACCACCAACGGCACCATCGCGGACCTGCTGGTGGTCATGGCCATGGTTCCCCCGGCCGAGGACCGCGCCGGCGGAATGACGGCCTTCGTGGTCGAAGCCGACACACCGGGGGTCACGGTGGAACACCGCAGCTCCTTCCTGGGGCTGCGCGGTCTGGAGAACGGCGTGATCCGGCTGCACGATGTCGCGGTCCCGGCAGCGAACCGCATCGGCGAGGAAGGCGAGGGCCTGACCGTCGCCCTTGCCGCACAGGAGACCGGGCGGCTCTCGCTGCCCGCCGTCTGCGCCGCCGCCGCCAAGTGGAGCGCGAAGGTCGCCCGGGAGTGGGCCGGTGCCCGTGTGCAGTGGGGACGGCCGATCGGTGAACACGACGCGGTCGCCGGAAAGTTGGCCTATATCGCGGCCACCGCCTTCGCCCTGGAGGCGATGGTCGAGATCTCCGGAGGCCGCGCCGACCTCGGCGGCGACACCGCACTCGAAGCCGAACTGGCCAAGCTCTTCGCCTCGGAACACGGCTGGCTGGTCGCCGACGAGCTGATGCAGCTGCGCGGTGGCCGCGGCTACGAGACCGCGGAGTCGGCCGCGGCACGCGGCGAGCGCGGTGTTCCGGTCGAGCGGCTGCTGCGCGACCTGCGCATCGGACGCATCTTCGACGGGTCGACGGAGGCTCTTCGGAGCTTCATCGCTGACGCCGTACTCACCCACCACCGCACAGCGGCGGACACGACACTCGACGCACCCGGCTCCGGCGAGGCCCCGGCCGACTCCCCCGTCGGCAGTCGCGTGCTCGCCGGACACCTGCTCTTCGTCGAGCAGGCAGCCAGGCGGATCGCCGGACCGTTCGCCGAGTTCGCCCGTCGCCCCGAGGGTGAACTCGGCACCTTTCAGCGCCACTTGGGCCGACTCGTCGACATCGGCTCGGAGCTGTACGCGATGAGCACCGCGTGCGCCTACGCGGCGGCCCTCGCCGGCAGCGACGACACGCCCGCCCGCCTTGCCGACCTGTTCTGTCGTCAGGCCCGGATCAGGATCACGGAGCTGTTCGCCCGGCTGGTCGCCAACACCGACGACCATGACCGCGCCCTGGCCCGCGCGGTCCTCGCCGGCGACTTCACCTGGCTGGAAGAGGGAGTCGTCGACCCCTCGATCGACGGGCCCTGGATCGCCGAGCCGAAACCCGGTGCGGCGATCGGTCCCGACCTGCGCAGACGCACCGTCACAAGCGGCGTCGGCGCATCGCCCGACCTGACGGAGTGCAAGGGAGCGGACGATGGACGATGAGATAGGCACCCTCGTGTCAGCGGCACGGCAGCGGATGTCCAAGCAGTGGATGCCGAACCGGTTCATCGATCTGCTGGAGACGGGCGAGGTACCGAAGGGGCATCTGCGCGCGCTGGCGGGAGAGCTGTACCGCCTGGTGGGCAGCGATCGCCGCAGCTTCGCCCTGCTGGCCTCGCGCTTCCCCTCGGCCCCCGCCGGCGACCTGTTCCTGACCATGGCTCAGGGCGAGTCGGAGGCGTTGCGCCTCCTGCTCGATTTCGCGTCCGCCCTCGGGATGGACGAGTCGGAGCTGACGGCGTACGAACCACGGCCGCTTGCTCAGGCGTACCCCGCCTACCTGACCCAGACCGCCCTCCACGGCACCCGCAGCGACATCGCCCTGGCCCTGCTCGCCAACGCGGCCGAGTCGGGAGACCAGTACACGCGCGTGGCCGACGCGCTGTGCAAGCGGTACGGATTCGACGAACAGGCCGTCGGGCACTTCCGGTTCTTCGCCGACACGCCCCAGGAACTGCTGGACCAGGCGGCGGAGACGCTACGTATCGGTCTGGCCGGAGGAGACGACTCCGGCGAGGCCGTCCGGACGGCTCGGATGGTGCACGCCTACGAACTGGCCTTCTGGCGCGCCCTCTCCGACGACATCGTGCGCGGACGGGCAGGCGCCGACCTCGCCCGCGCAGCGGAGGGTCAGTGATGACGACGACCGGCAGCACACCACTCGGAAGAACCCGTCTCCTGCTGGAGAGGGCGCGCTATCTGAACCTGGCCACGGTGTCACCGGAGGGACGGCCCTGGGTGGCCACGCTGGAGTACGCCTGGCAGGCGGACCCGCTGCGGTTCGTGTTCGGCTCGGCGGGGCTGTCCCGGCACGGGCTGAACATCGCGCACACACCGGCCGTCAGCGGAACGCTGTTCGTGGCGCCGACCACGCCCGGCCTGGACATCAGTGCGGTCGACGGCGCCCAGTTCACCGGAACCTGCGGCGAGATCCCGGCGGACGAACTGGGCGACTACTACTCGCACTTCTACCGGGCCGTGTTCCCCGACCCCGAACAACGTGACCAGTACAGGCTCCAGCCGTCACAGCTGCGCGCTCCGGCACCGCACCGACTCTACGTCGTCATCGTCGAGGAGTGGTGGCTGATCGACACCCGCACCTGGGAACACGACAGGATCGACCGGCGGATGGAGGTGCCGCTGACCGATCTGTCCGCGGCTGCCCTCGGCGGAAGGCCGTCGCGGCTTTCGGGGAAGCCGCCGGTGGCCGTCCCCGCGCAGGGGAACGGCCACCGGACGCCGACCGGGCAGGGCCGTTAGGTGGCCCGTTGCCCGCGCCCGGCGGCAAGGCGTCACCCATGCCCGTCGTGCTCCGCCGAGCCGCTCTCCTCGGCTTGCTCGCCCTCCGCCGGGGCCGTGTCGCCGCCGAGGCCGGCCTGGACAGTGAAGTCCGCGGTCCGCACCTTGCCCTCGTGCTTGAAGTCGAGGAAGAGGCGGTAGCCGTGGGCGCTGGGCGCGGTGGCGGTGAAGGACACGGTCGGCCCGGGCTTCGTCTTGGGGTCGCCGACTTCGCTGTTGGGGTGGACGTGCAGGTAGGCCAGGTCTCCGGCGCGCAGCGCGACCAGGTGACCGTAGGCGCCGAGGTAGGGCTGCAGGTCGGTCACCGGCCTGCCGTCCTTGCTCACCTCGAACGTCAACTCCCGTGCGGACCCCGCGTCGAGGTCCCCACGCAGGGTGACCGTGTAACCGTCGACCTCGCTGGTGGGCACCTGCTTGGGCAGCGGCTGCGGCTGGTAGCGCCCCGCGACCGCCAGGTCGGTGCCCAGGGTGAGGCTTTCACCGTCCCCGGCGGCCGGGGCGAAGTCCGCGAAGAGGCGGTAGTCGCCGGCCGTCGGCAGGTTCACGGAGATGCGCCACGTGCCGTCGGTGGAGCGCGTGGGGTGCAGGTGACGGTAGACGGTCAGGTCGCGAGACGCCAGGATCAGGTGGAGTTCCTTCTCCTGCTCCACCGTGTAGTCGGTGACCGGTTGCCCCTTCTCATCCAGGATGGCGAACCGTATCTCGGTGGCGCGCCCGCGCTCGATCCGCGGAGTCTTCAGGTCGATCGAGTAGCCATGGGCCGAAACCTGCAGCCCCTCGGGCACTTCCACTGCCTCGTCCGCGCCGCCGCCCTCCGCCGCCTCGACCTCACTGGCGGCGTGCGAATCCGCGTTGGTGCCCGAGTCGCCGGATCCGGCGAGGCTGCCCACACCGTAGGCCGCGCCGAACACGAGGGCCAGTGCTGCGACGAAGCCAGCGATCTTCGGCCAGGTCTTCATAAGTGTCTCCCGGGAAGGGCCGACAACAGGAACGTCATACGGCCGAACATATACCCCCATGGGGTATCCTGCAAGAGATTTGAACATACACCCCGGGGGTATATCATCTACCCCCTAGGGGTATGTTGGCGAGATCGCGAGAGGTACCCCCTAGGGGGATAGTGCCGACCCATGTCGGGAGGAGCGGTGATCAAGCACCTCCCGGAGCACCCACGCATCGACACCCGAGGTGAAGACCATGACCGATCAGAAGAACTCCGGCACCGCGTCCCTCACCCAGGGAAGTGAGGTGACCGCCGTCTACAAGGTGTCCGGCATGACCTGCGGCCACTGCGAGGGCGCGGTTTCCGAGGAGATATCCGCGATCGACGGCGTGACCTCGGTGAAGGCCGTCGCCGAGACCGGCGAGGTGACGGTCACCTCCGTGGTCCCCCTCGACGAGGAGGCCGTCCGGGCCTCCGTGGACGAGGCGGGCTACGAACTCGTCGGCTCGGTCTGAGATCTTCCGGGGCCGACGGCCCCGGGCCCCGCGTTTCTACCCGCCGGGGCGCGCCGCTCCCGCTGACGCGGCTGTCGGCCGTCCCGGCCAACCCCAGGAGAACCTCCCATGACTAGCGCGGCTCCTGATACGAGACTGCACGGCCCGGCATCCGTGTCCGCCTCCGAGGTCGAGCTCTCCATCGGCGGCATGACGTGCGCCTCCTGCTCGGCCCGCATAGAGAAGAAGCTCAACCGCATGGACGGCGTCACGGCGACCGTCAACTACGCCACCGAGAAGGCGAAGATCTCCTACGCGGACGGCATCGGGGTCGACGACCTCATCGCCACCGTCGAGAAGGCCGGCTACACCGCCAAGGAACCGCCCCCTCCCGCTCCACCGGCCGGCGAGGGGGGCAACGTCCAGGCGGCCGGACCTGTTGTGGACGGGGAGTTGCTCTCCCTGCGGCAGCGTCTGCTGGGGTCGCTCGCGCTCTCGGTGCCGGTCGTTCTGATGGCCATGGTCCCGGCCCTGCAGTTCGACAACTGGCAGTGGCTGTCGCTGACGCTGGGCGCACCGGTCGTCGTCTGGGGTGCGTTCCCCTTCCACAAGGCCGCGTTCACCAACGCCCGGCACGGCGCCGCGACCATGGACACCCTGGTGTCCCTCGGCACGCTCGCCGCGCTCGGCTGGTCGCTCTGGGCGCTGTTCTTCGGCGACGCGGGCATGCCGGGCATGCGGCACGGCTTCGAGTTCACGATCTCCCGTTCGGACGGCTCCTCCTCCATCTACCTGGAGGCCGCGGCCGGCGTGACGACATTCATCCTCATCGGCCGCTACCTGGAGGCGAAATCCAAGCGCAAGGCGGGCGCGGCACTGCGCGCACTCCTGGAACTGGGCGCCAAGGACGTCTCGGTGCTGCGGAACGGCAAGGAAGTACGCATCCCTGTCGCGCAGTTGGCGGTCGGTGACCGCTTCGTCGTACGCCCCGGAGAGAAGATCGCGACCGACGGCACCGTGGTCGAGGGGTCCTCGGCGGTGGACGCTTCGACGCTGACCGGCGAGTCGGTGCCGGTGGACGTGACCGTCGGCGACGCCGTGACCGGCGCGACCGTGAACGCCGGCGGCCGGCTCGTCGTCGAGGCGACCCGCGTCGGCGCGGACACCCAGCTCGCCCGGATGGCGCGGCTGGTCGAGGACGCGCAGAACGGCAAGGCCGAGGTGCAGCGCCTCGCCGACCGGATCTCCGGCATCTTCGTCCCCGCCGTCCTGTTCATCGCCGCCGCCACCCTCGGCGCCTGGCTCGGCGTCACGGGCGACACGGCCGCCGCCTTCACGGCCGCCGTGGCCGTGCTGATCATCGCCTGCCCGTGCGCGCTCGGACTGGCCACCCCGACCGCGCTGATGGTCGGCACCGGCCGCGGAGCCCAACTCGGCATCCTCATCAAGGGCCCCGAGGTCCTGGAGTCCACCCGCCGCGTCGACACCGTCGTCCTGGACAAGACCGGCACGGTGACCACGGGCCGTATGCAGCTCCAGGACGTCTTCACCGCACAGGGCGTGGACGAGACTGAACTGCTGCGGCTGGCGGGCGCGTTGGAGCACGCCTCCGAGCATCCGATCGCACAGGCGATCGCGGCCGGCGCCGGCGAGCGGGCCGGAAGCCTGCCGGTGCCGGAGAACTTCGAGAACGTCGCCGGCCTCGGCGTCCAGGGCGTCGTGGACGGACACGCCGTACTCGTCGGCCGCGAGAGGCTCCTGGACGAATGGTCCATCGTCCTCCCCCGCGAACTTGCCGAGGCCAAGGCCGAGGCGGAGGCCGAGGGCCGTACGGCGGTCGCCGTCGCCTGGGACGGCGAGGCGCGCGGCGTCCTCACCGTCGCCGACGCGATCAAGGAGACCAGCGCTGCCGCGGTGGCGGACCTGCGAGGGCTCGGCTTGAGGCCCGTCCTCCTGACCGGCGACAACCGACTCGTCGCCGAGTCGGTCGCCCGGGCCGTCGGAATCGACGAGGTGATCGCCGAAGTCCTGCCGCAGGACAAGGTCGACGTGGTCAAGCGGCTGCAGAACGAAGGCCGTACGGTCGCCATGGTGGGCGACGGTGTCAACGACGCCGCCGCGCTCGCCACCGCCGACCTGGGCCTGGCGATGGGCACCGGCACCGACGCGGCGATCGAGGCCGGCGACCTGACCCTCGTACGGGGTGACCTGCGCGTGGCCGCCGACGCGATCCGTCTGTCCCGCAAGACCCTGGCCACCATCAAGGGCAACCTCTTCTGGGCCTTCGGCTACAACGTCGCAGCCCTGCCCCTGGCCGCGCTCGGCATGCTCAACCCCATGATCGCCGGAGGCGCGATGGCCTTCTCCTCGGTCTTCGTCGTCACCAACAGCCTGCGCCTGCGGTCCTTCACATAGGGCGGGGCGTACGGCAGGTCGTCATGGAGCCCCGTTTGACAGCGCCACGCCTGCAACCAGCGTCACACGGTGGTGTGTGTGCTCAACCACCCCACGTATTCGCAGCGGTCCACAGCAGCGATACTGGCCGGACGTTCGAACCAGGGGGACGGAGTGGAGTGGTCGACGGGGCTGTCCGGGCTGGCCGTCGGCCTGTTGATCGCGGCGGTGACCGCGCCGGTGGGGGTCTCGGGCGCGGTGTTCCTGCTGCCCGTGCAACTGAGCGTGCTCGGCGTGCCCAGCCCGGCGGTGACCCCCACCAACCTGCTGTTCAACGTCGTGGCCGGACCGGGCGCACTGCTGCGCTATCGCCGTACGGGCCTGCTGTACAGCCCGCTGACCCGCAGCCTGATCGCCGGTACCTTGCCCGGCGTGGCCGTCGGCGCCGTGGTGCGGGTCTTCGCCGTCCCGGGACCGGCCGTCTTCCGCCTCCTGGTCGCCGCCCTGCTGATGCCCCTGGGCCTGTGGCTCGTCACGCGCACTCTCCGCCCGGCCCGACCCGACCCGCCGACGGAACCATCTCCCCGCGCCATCACGGGACTTGCCCTGGTCGTCGGGATCGTCGGCGGAATCTACGGGATCGGTGGCGGCTCCATCCTCGGCCCCGTCCTGGTCGGCCGGGGCATGCCTGTCGCCCAGGTCGCCCCGGCCGCCCTCGCCTCCACCTTCGTCACCTCCCTGGCCGGTGCCGCGGCCTTCGCGCTGCTGTCCCTGACCGGCGCCGGCGATGCCACCCCCCACTGGTACCTCGGGCTGGCCTGCGGCCTCGGCGGACTGATCGGCGGCTACCTAGGCGCACACCTCCAACCCCGCCTGCCGGAGACCGCACTGCGCCTGCTGCTCGGGAGCCTGGCCGCCGCCCTCGGTGTCGTCTATGCCGTGCAGTCGCTGCTCTGACACAGCGAGACCGCCCCCGGACGGGTTCATCAGCCGCCGGCGTGGCACATCATGGGGCCGAGTCGCGTCCGAGAGGGCCCTGTTGGCCGCAGTGAGCAGGACAGCGCTGTCAGTGGTGGGTGGCAGCATCGGGCGCATGACGGACACCACGGCATTCGACTGGCGGTCCTTCCTGCTCGGGTGGAGCGGGGAGTGGGCGGACTCCCTGCCGGACGGCGAGACGCAGGGCGAGGACGACGAGGCCGTGCGACGCGCGCGGTGGTTGGGGTTCTCCCCTGCGCCGGAGGAGCGGATCGCAGCCATGGAGGAGCGCCTCGGCCGCCGGATGCCGCCGTCGTACCGGGAGTTCCTCCAGGTCAGCGACGGGTGGCGGCACGCGGGCGGGTTCGTGTGGCTGCTGGCGGGGACCGAGGGCGCGCACTGGCACGACAACAAGTCGGGACTCGCGGACCTGTTCGAGGAGTACCTGGACGAGGATGCCGGGCCCGAGGAGCGGCTGGAGGTGGACATCTGGCGACGCGGGCTGCAGCTCGACGTCAAGTCCGACGCCATCCACGTCCTCCTGGATCCCGAGGACGTGGACGAGGACGGTGAGTGGGCCGTGTACACCTGGGCGAGCTGGCGGGCCGCGCCGCCCGAACGGCACGCGAACTTCCTGGAGTTCATGCGGGACATGCACCGGGAGTTCCACAGTCTGCGGGCGCACCGGACCGACGGGGAGCCGGTGTTCGCCAACGACACGACGCGAAAGCTGGACGCCCTGGTGGAGGAGGCCCGGCTGGAGGCGCTGCGCGGCGGCTGGGAGCGGTCCGGGAAGGCCCTGGACGAGGCCAAGGAGTACGGCAGACCGCGGGCCGCCGGTCTGGGCGACCAGCTACGCCGCCTGCTCGGACAGACCTCCTTGGTGTACTTCGACGCACTGGTGACGGACCCGCGGTACGCTCCCGAGCTGCTGCCACCGCTGGTCGCGGAGCACGCGGCGCACTCGTACCGGGACGACTCCACGCTGACGTTCCATCTGCGGGGCGCCGACGACGACCTGGTGTCGCTGGCTTACGCGACGCTGGATCAGGTGAGGAACGGCACGTACCGGTACGCGGCGGCCGGACCGTTCGGGGAAGCGGTCGAGCAGGCGCGGGAGTTGGCGCGGTGGGGAGACTCCGACGGGGCCTGGCGGACGCTGATGAGCGCTCTCCCCCTGTGGGAGCCGCTGGGGCCGGACCACCTGGCGCCGTTGGGGTGGGTGGCCGACCTCCTGCTCGGGCCGCTGCTGACCCCGGAGCGGGGCCGCGAGCTGCTGTCCACGCCGAGGGGCGGGCAGACCGGCGAGGCACCGGGACCGACGGCCGGGCTCGACCCGGGCGACCTGGCGTGGCTCGCGGAGCCGGACCCGGGCAACAACCGCACGTCCTACCGGTTCGTCCTGGTGGAAGGTGTGGAGCCGCAGGAACTGCCCGGACGACTCACGGACGAGGACGAGGACGGCAGCGCGCTGAACGAGCCCATGCGCCTTGGGGAAGCGCGCCACGGATCGTCGTACAGCCAGAGGGAGTTCACGTCCTACGACGACAGGGCTCTCATGGCGGTCGGCCGGGGCGGCACCGGCTGGAGCTTCGCCTTCGACGGCGATCCCGCCCCGTTCGACCGGCGGCGCTTCGTCTCCCCGGCCACGGCCGCCGGCGCGGGCACCCGCGCGGTGGTGGTGTGGAGCGGCCTGAGGACATGGCACGGGGAACCTTTCTTCCACCTCTCGGTGGCACGGGACGGTGCCGAGCAGTACGCATTCACGTACGCGGACGGAGAGATCCAGCAGAACGGGGAGATACCACCGACGCTGGATCCGAGCCGGTTCTTCGGCCACCAGAAGGACACGGCGGCGGAACGGTCGCTGCTCGAAGCGGTGGCCGGGGAGTTCGGTGCGTCTCTGCCACGTCACGCCATCGTGAACGGGCGGCTGCACACCTTCACCAGCCTGTCCTGGACACGTCCGCCGAGGGACGGCGAGACGTACGCGGTGATCCGCATGCACTAGACAGCCCCGCAGCCAACCCGGCCCGAATTGGGCATTCATGCACCGTTTGAACTTGGAGGAACCTACGAACCTGAGAATTGGCTGAGTAATCGGCGCTCACATCCGTATCTATGGACGCGCTTCCCCCATGCCGGAAGTCCTGCCGACTCCGGCAGATGTCCTTGAGAGGCCCGATGACACGCAACACGAGAAGAAGATCGAAGACTGCCCGCCGGGCGGTAGGCGCGGCGGCCGCACTGGCCATCGGCGCCGGTGGGCTGGTGGCGGTCAACATCTACGCCTCGGCCGACGAGACCGGCGCGTCGAAGGGCTCCGCCCAGAACCAGGTGCTCGCGGCCGGCAGCTCCACCATCGACTGCCCCGACGTCGGCCAGCAGTTGACGTCCGTGCCCGCCCAGGCGAAGGCCCAGGTCGACAAGGAACTGGCACTCCTCGACAAGCAGATCTCCGAGGCGTACCAGCGCCTTTCCACCTCCCAGAGGGCGATCGCGCAGGACCCCAACTTCGCCCAGAACGCGATCATCGGCCCGCTGAAGGACAAGCGGAAGGCGACGATCGACCGGATCGCCACCGCCATCGGCCGGGTGGCGGCCAAGCCGCAGGGCCTTGACGCTCTGGCGGCCTGCACGCTGAAGGCCACCGGCAACCAGCCCACCGCCGGCCAGCCCTCCGCCAGCCCGAGCAACAACACCAATGCCGGCGTGGCCGGCAACGGCCCCGTGGCCGCCGACTTCGTCGACATCACCAAGGTGAAGGCGAATGTGCGCACGCCGGCCAGGTCGGCGAAGGCCTCGAAGGGTTCCTTCGTCAGCAAGTGCGGGGTGAACGCCAACAAGCTGTACAACAGCGACAACGTCATCGTCGCGCCCGGTGTCACCAACGGTGCCCACCACGTGCACGACTACGTCGGCAACCAGGACAACGACGCCTTCTCCAGCGACCAGGACTTCGCCAAGGCCGGGACCAGCTGCCAGAACAAGGGCGACAAGTCGTCCTACTACTGGCCGGTGCTGCGTGTCCAGGACGGCACCAAGGAGTTCGACAACGACAAGCTGGGCGGCGGCGCCGAGGGCAACACGGGCCGGATCCTGACGGCCAAGCAGGCCACCCTGGACTTCGTGGGCAGCCCGCGCGGCAAGGTGGTCGCGATGCCCAAGTTCCTGCGCATCATCACCGGTGACGCCAAGGCGTTCGTCAACGGCACGGCCAACGCCAACGCCTCCTGGAGCTGCACCGGCTTCGAGAACAAGGTGCAGTTGAAGGACAAGTACCCGCTCTGCCCCCGCGGCAGCAGCGTGGTGCGCACCTTCAAGTTCCAGAGCTGCTGGGACGGCACGAACATCGACAGCGCCAACCACCGCACCCACGTGGCGTTCGCCGACGCCAACGGCAACTGCCCGACCGGCTTCAAGGCCATCCCGCAGTTGGTGCAGCGACTGGTGTACGCGGTGAACGCGCCCAGCGTGAAGAACAACGGCAAGACCAGCCCGTTCTACGCGTTGGACGGCTTCCCCGAGCAGCAGCACAAGCCGGTCACCGACCACGGTGACTTCATCAACGTCTTCGACCCGAAGGTGATGAACAAGGCTGTCCAGTGCATCAACACCGGACGTAAGTGCAGCTAAGTCTGGCCGAGTTACCGAGCGGTGGGCGTCGTCAGTCGGCAAGACTGACGGCGCCCATCGCCATGAACGGAGTGCTCCGGTCGGAGCCTTCAGACGGGTTCCTGGTCGCCGGGCAGGGGCTGTTCGAACCAGACCACCTTGCCCGTGCTCACCCGTGTCGCCCCCCAGCTCTGTGCCAGCTGGTCCACCAGGAAGAGCCCTCGGCCGCCTTCGTCGCTGAGCCGGGCATGTCGCATCCTCGGCACCAGCGGCGAGTTGTCGCCCACCTCGCAGCGCAGCACGTCCGTGCAGAGCAGTCGCAGGGTGATCGGCCGGGAGGCGAAGCGTACGGCGTTCGCCACGACCTCGCTGACCATCAGTTCGGTGGACTCCACCAAGGAGTCGAGACCCCAGTCGCGCAGTGTCCTGCGCGTCAGCCGACGGGCCTGTCGCGCGGTCTGCGGACGGGGCGCCATGTACCAGTACGCGACGGTCTCCGGCAGGATGCCCTCGAACCGGGCGGCGAGCAGCGCGATGTCGTCGTCCCGGTCTCCCGCCCCCAGCGTGCCGAGCGCCTGCTCGCACACCTCCGCCGGCGCCGGGGGCCCGGAACCGGAGGCGGCGGCCCGCAGCCGTGCGCGCAGCCGGTCCACCCCGGTCAGCACGTCGGAGTCACGGGACTCGACCAGGCCGTCGGTGTACAGCAGCAGGGTCGATCCGGCCGGCGCGTGCATCTCGGTGGACTCGAATCCACCGCCGCCCACACCGATCGGCACTCCGGGCGGCACCGGCAGGACCTCCGTACTGCCGTCGGGGTGCAGGAGCACCGGTGGCAGATGGCCCGCGTTGGACACCAGCAACCGGTGCAGTACGGGGTCGTACATGGCGTACAGGCAGGTCGCCGTGTGCTCGCTGCCCAGCCGCTCCGCCTGTTCGTCGAGGTGGTGCAGGACTTCATCGGGCGGCAGGTCGAGGCCGGCCAGGGTCTGCACGATGGTGCGCAGCTGGCCCATGATCGCTGCCGAGGTCATGGAGTGGCCCATCACGTCGCCGATGACGAGGGCGACGCGGTTGCCGGGCAGCAGGATCGCGTCGTACCAGTCGCCGCCGACCTGCGCGGTCCGTGAGGCCGGCAGATAGCGGCTGGCCAGTTGGACTCCGGTCGGCTCGGGCAGCGACGGCGGGAGCATCGTGCGCTGGAGCGCGTCCGCGACGGATGCCTCCCGCGTGTACAGCACCGCTTTGTGGATGCCGAGAGCGGTGTGGGTGGCGAGTTGGGAGGCGACGAGCAGATCGTCGCCGGTGAAGTCCGCCCTGCCGGGGCCGCGGATGAGGACGACGCTGCCCATGGCGTGGCTGCGGCCGTGGAGCGGGGCGAGGATCAGCCGTCGTCCTGGCGGCACCGTGCCCGGAGAGTTGGGCACGCCCAGCAGCTCGGCCACCACGGAACGGATGCCCGGAAGGTCCCCGAACACCGGCCGTCCGGCCCGCAGCAGCCTGGCGAGCGGACCGGTGGGAGACAGCCGTACGACCTCGGCCGCCCGGGCGGTGTCGTCGACCGGTGGGAGCGGGCCGGAACCTCGGACGGCCGCCGTCCGTCGGGGTGCGCGGTCCATGGTGTGGAGGCGTAGGACGCCGGGCGGGTCGGTGGCCTCGTCACCGACCGGCAGTGGGGAGTACAGATGGACGAGGGCCACGTCGGCGAACGCCGGGACGGCCGCCCGGCACAGTTCCTGCAACGTCTCGTCGAGGTTCATGCCGCGGGCGATCTGGCGGGTCGCCGCGTCGAGATAGCGGAGCCTGTCGGTCTGCGGCTCGGCGCCGTCGGACCGGGGACCGCCCGGTCGTACGGCGGGAGCCTCCACCGCCGACGGACGCGTCGCCCGGCCGCTCCCTTCGGAGGCGGGATTCGCACCTGACTGCGTGTGTGCCCCGTCGGCGCGGCTGCCGGACCCGGGCGACGGAGCCGCACACTGCGGCCGGCGCGCGCGAGCAGCGGCCTCTTGCACGTCGGCCGTCCGCCCGTCGGCCGCCTGCCCGCCGGTGGCTCCATCGGCTCCGAGGTGCTTCGTCACGCGAATCCTTCCGACCGTGCGGACCCCGCCGCCGGGGCGGGGTGATCAGAGGGCGTCAGGCGGGCCGTCTGCAGCGCAGGAAGATCTGCACCTCGGGCGGGACGTCCGCGGTCGCCGGAGCGTACGAGTACGAGGACTCCTCGACGATCTCGAAGCCCGCTTCCTCGACGACCTCACGCAGCTCCTCCCGCAGATAGCCGGACACCCGGATGGTGCTTCCGATGAACGGGATGGAGAAGTCGTCGACATCGGCCTCCACCATCGACAGCGCGAACAGACCGTCCGGCAGAAGCAGCTGGTGGATCGTGCGCAGCGCGAGGGGAATCTCGGCGCGCGGCAGCATGAGCAGGGAGAAGAAGGCCGTCACCGCGTCGAAGCGGCCGAGGTCCAGGGGGCCTCCGGGCCGCAGATCCGCGAGGTCCGCCTGATGGAACACCCCGGTGGGCACGTACGTGCGGGCGAGCGCGACCATCCTCTCCGACAGGTCGACCCCGACGACCCGCAGGCCCGACTCCGTCAGCTGGCGGGCGGTCGGAACGCCGGTGCCGCACCCCAGGTCCAGTACCCGGGCCCCGGACGGCAGCGACTCGATGAGCCACTCGGCGGACGCGACCTGCCCTTCCTTGTGCGGGAAGGCCTCGTCGTAGCGGTCACCGATGGCGTCGAAGGCCTCGGCCTGGCCTGTGCGGTCGAGCCACATGCTCCCGTAGCCGACCTCGTCGGCGGGGTTGGTCACGAGGATTCTCCTTCAGCCCGTTATGTAACAGTCTGCGGGTAATTTTTTCACAGTTATGCAAGCTTAGATGTAGATCGCCCGCGATGGCCGCCGTAGCCCGCTTCGAGAGATCGATCGGGTCCCGGCGCGACCTCGCCCAGGTCAGTCGGCGGCCTTCATACGGAAGGCGGGGCCGGGGACACTCTCGATCTCCTCCGCCTGCACGGCGTGGCCTCGTTCGCAGTGGATCCGGGCGTCGACGTGCGCGCCGCATCCACGGTGTCGCGTGAGTACGGCCGGCCCCTCGGGGTCGGCACGGTAGCGGTCGCCCCACTGCAGGAGCCCCATCACGGCCGGGACCAGATCCATGCCCTTGGGCGTGATCACGTACTTGGGCCGGCTCCGCGAGCCCGGTTCCCTGTAGGTCTCGGTGGCCAGGATCCCCTCCTCCACAAGCATCCGGAGCCGCGCCGCGAGGAGGTTGCGGGGACAGCCGAGGACGCGTTCGAAGTCGCTGAAGCGGGACGAACCGTACCAGACCTCGCGCAGGATCAGGATCGTCCACTTCTCACCGACGACCTCAAGGGTCCGGGCGATCGAGCAGTTCGACGCGTCCCGGTCGAGACGGGGGTCCATGCCGGCGTCCTGAAGAGCTTCGGTCCTCGCATCCATGGGGTGATCCTAGCCTCACCTGAGTTTACTTTCCTATACTCAGCAAGTAGCGTCGCGACCAGCACACCAGCCACTCACCACCGAGAAGATCACGCGGAAAGGCGGCCGACATGAAGGCATTCGTCGTCGAGAAGTACGGCAAGGACGGCGCACGCGCCGCACAGGTACCCGAGCCCGCCGTCGGGGACCGCGACGTCCTGGTCAGAGTGAGCGCCGCCGGCATCAACCCGCTGGACAAGATGGTCCGCGACGGGGAGTTCAAACAGCTCCTGAAGTACAGGCTCCCGTTCGCGCTCGGCCATGACCTGGCCGGCGTCGTAACGCGGGTCGGCTCCGCCGTACAAGAGTTCGAGGTCGGTGACGAGGTCTACGCCCGTCCGCGCGACCTGCGGATCGGAGGCTTCGCGGAGTTCGTGGCGATCGACGTGGACGACGTCGCGCCCAAGCCGGCCTCGCTCAGCCTCGACGAGGCAGCCGCGGTGCCGCTGGTGGCCCTGGCCGCCTGGCAGATCCTCGTCGACCGGGCCCGGGTGAAGCCGGGCCAGAAGGTGCTCGTCCACGCCGGTGCCGGTGGCCTCGGGTCGACGGTCGTCCAGCTCGCCAAGCACCTGGGTGCCACCGTGGCGACGACGACGGGCACCGACACGGAGAAGCTGGTCAGGAGCCTCGGTGCCGACATCGTCGTCGACTACGCCAAGGAGGACTTCTCGCAGGTGCTGTCCGGCTACGACCTGGTGCTGGACTCCCTGGGTGGCGCGAACCTGGAGAAGTCACTGACGGTCCTGAAGCCCGGCGGCCTGGCCATCGGTGTCGTCGGCCCGCCGGACGCCGGGTTCGCCAAGCAGCTCGGCGCCCCCTGGTTCATGGGCGTGGTCATGAGCGCGCTCAGCCGCAAGGTCCGCAGGCGGGCCAAGGCGCTCGGCGTGCGCTACCAGTTCTTCTTCATGCAGGCCAACGGCTCCCAGCTGCGCGAGCTGGGTGCCCTCTATGACAGCGGGCGGCTCCGCCCGGTCATCGACAGGACGTTCCCGTTCGACCGGACGCTGGAGGCGATGGCGTACGTCGAACAGGGCCGCACCACGGCCGGCAAGGTCGTGGTCTCGATGGCGCCCGGGAGCGACTGAGACCGGACCGGCCGGAGCCGAATGCTCAGGCCGACGGTGTCCGACCGCCGTGCGACGCACGTGCCCAGGTGGGGCTGCGGTCCTTGTCGACCAGGGCCGCGCGGACGCCCTCCAGGAAGTCCGGCGTACGGATGGTCGTGCGGGTGAGGGCGAGTTCGGCGCCGAGGCACTCGCGCAGGGTGCGCTGCCTGCCCCGGGCCAGCAGGGCGTGGGTCATCTCCAGGCTCTGCGGCGAGGCCGACTCCAGAGCGGCCAGCGCGGCTGCCGCCCAAGGGGTGTCGAGGTGGTGCAGGCGTTTCTCGATCTCGCCGAGGGTCGGCGCACCGAACGCCCGGTCGACCTCCCCGCGTACCTCCGCCAGCCCGCTCTCCGCCACCGGGGAACGGCCGGCGAGGCGGTTCAGGACGACGTCCACCGGGTCGCCGGGGCTGCCGGCCAGGGCATCCGCGACCGCGTCGATCCCGTCCGAGGGGACGAAGTGCGTGGCCAGCCCCGTGTACAGGGCGTCGGCCGCGTCGAGCCGGTGCCCGGTCAGGCCCAGGTACATGCCGATCGCGCCGGGCAGCCTCGGCAGGAAGTGGCTTGCCCCGATGTCGGGGAAGAACCCGATCCCGGTCTCGGGCATCGCCAGCACCGCGCGCTCGGTGACGACACGGAAGCTGCCGTGGACGGACAGACCGAGACCGCCGCCCATGCACACACCGTCGATGAGCGACACGACCGGCACGGGATACTCGGCGATCCGGGCGTTGAGCCGGTACTCGGAGGCGAAGAACCGCTCACTGGCCTCGGCGTCTCCGGCAAGGCTGTGCTCGCGGATCGTACGGATGTCTCCGCCGGCGCAGAACGCCTTCGGGCTGGTACTGGCGAGCACCACGGCGGACAGCGGTGTGTGCTCCCACGCGGCGAGCGCGCTGTCGATGGCGGCGACCATGCCTGTCGTCAGGGCGTTGAGCGCCTTGGGCCGGTTCAGCAGGATCCGGCCGACGCCCCGGTCGACGTGGGCGAGAACCTCGTCAGCGGCGGTGTCGGTCATGGGTTCAGTATCTCCGCGGTGGGTACGACGGGGCCGCGGGCGGGGATTCCGGACGCGAGCGCCTGCCCGGCCGTGAGGGGCGACCGGCGGGACCACTCGTCCTTGTCGATGCCGTGGGCTCTGGGAGTGGGCACCCCAAGATCCTTGCACAGGGCGCGGAGCACCTCCGCGGGCCCACCTCCGCAGTCCCGCCGCTGCTGCACGGGCCGAGCGTGACCGCAGGTGCCCGGGACGCCCGCATGCCTCTGCCTCCGGGCGAGGACTCGGTCGAGGCCTGGAGCACCACGAGGCCGCCGGCAACACGCGAAGGCGGCCGGCACCCGCTCCCCGTCGTGGACTTCCGCCTCGGTCGCGCACAGGCGCCGACTCCCGCAGAGTGTCAGGTCACCCTCGGGCAGGAGGCACCGGGAAGAGCATGCAGCTGCTGGTGGCGTGGGCGAGCAGACGGTCCGTCCCGTCGATCAACTGGGCCTGGGCCAGGGCGGTTTGACGGCCCTTGCTGACGACCGTGCCGATGGCGCGCACCGTGCCCGTGTCCACGGTGATCCGGCGCAGGAACTTCACCGTCAGGTCGAGCGAGGTGTACGCCATGCCCTGCGGGAGGGTGGACTGGACGGCGCAGCCCGCCGCCGAGTCGAGCAGGGTGGCGAAGATGCCGCCGTGCACGCTGCCGATGGGGTTGTAGTGCTCCTCCCCCGGCGTCAGGGAGAAGACCGCCCTGCCGGGCTCCACCTCGTCCAGGGCGAAGTCGACGGAGTGGTTGATGGGCGGCCTCGGCAGTCGCCCCGCCTGCAGCTCGCGCAGGAAGTCGATGCCGGCCATGCGTCCGGCGGCGTCCGCCAGGATCGCGGGATCTTCCCATTGATACGTACGTGTTCGTCCCACGACCGAGTCCTTCCATCTGACTTTTGCAAATGAAGCTAGCCGGGGGCTCAGCTGACTGTCAATGACGAAGCCAGGGCCCTACGATGATGGAATGGAGTGGCTTGAGGCGAGCACGGAGAACTGTCCCGTCCAGCGCACGCTCGACGTGGTCGGAGAGAAATGGACCTTGCTGATCCTGCGTGACGCCGTCAACGGGGTCCGCCGCTTCGACGACTTCCACCGCCATATCGGCCTGTCGGAAGCCGTCCTCAGCGACCGCCTCCGGAAGCTGATCTCGGCGGGCGTCCTCAAGACCGTCCCCTACCGGGAGCCGGGCAGCCGCGCCCGCAACGAGTACCGCCTGACCCGCAAGGGCTGGGACCTGTGGCCCGTCCTGCTGGCGCTCAGCCAGTGGGGCGAAAAGCACGCCCTCGGCTCCGAGGGCCCCGTACTGGACATCCGCCACACCGACTGCGACGCCCCGGTCCGCGTCGTCGTCGAGTGCTCCGCGGAGCACTCGGCCCTCACCCCTGGCGACATCACCGCCCTGCTGGGTCCTGGCGCCCAGCCCCGGTCATAATATTACAATCGTCAGGCCATGAATTAGCCTTGCACGCAGGGCAACAGCTTCACGGAGCGGATGAGCGAACGGAGGAAGCTCGTGGTGCGTTATGCCAAGGAGCACAAGCAGGTGACGCGGCAGCGCATCATCGAGAAGGCCGGTCACCGGTTCAAGCAGGACGGTATCGACGGTTCGGGCATCTCCACGCTGATGTCGGACGCCGGGCTCACCAACGGAGCCTTCTACGCCCACTTCGCGTCCAAGGACGACCTCGTCGCCCATGTCGTGGCCGACGAACTGCGCACACAGGTCGCGAGGTACGGCATCCTGCGCCCCGGCCGCCCGGGACTGGAGGACCTCGTTCGCGAGTACCTGTCTCCCGAGCACCGGGACCACCCCGGCCTCGGATGCCCTTCCGCCGCCCTGCTCGACGAGATCGGCCGCTGCGAGGACGGGACCAAGCAGGCGTACACCGACGGCGCGCGGGACATCGTGGAGGAGATCGCCGCTCGTCTGACACCCGAGGATCCGACGTCCGCTCGCGGCGCGGCCATCGGACTGTTCACCATGCTGGTGGGGACGCTGCAACTGTCCCGCGCCGCCGCCGACCGGAAGTTCGCCGACGAGGTCCTTGAGCGGGGAATCGAGAACGCGCTCGCGTTCATGAGGTGACGGGGACGCCCACGGCCGCCCCGCATCACGCCTTCTACCGTTCGAGGAACTCGACAGCCGTCTCCACGAACTGCCGGTGGAACTGGAAGATGCCACCGTGGCCGGCGTCGGGGTAGATCTCCAGCTCGCCGTTCGGCACTCGCCGGGCCAGGTCGGCCGAGTTCTTCGACGGAACCATTCTGTCGCTGTCACCGTTCGCGACGAGCACGGGCTGCTGGATGACGGAGAGATCGTGGGGCCGCTCCAGGCCCCAGCGGTGAATGGCCTTGAGCTGGTTGTTGTACGCGAGGGGGGACATCGCCTTGTCCCGGTCGGCGGTGCGCTCCTTCAAGCGGGCCAGGAACTCCTTGCCCGCCCGACGCCCGCCCGCGGTGCGGGTGAAGAAGAGGAACTGCTTCGGGTCCTGGAAGGTGAGCAGGGCCCGGGCGGTGTCGAGGTGGGACAGCACCGTCACGTTCTTGATGCCCTCGCCGCCCGCAGGGCCGGTGCCGCTGAGGATCAGCTTGCGGACGAGCTGCGGGTCGGTCTGCACGATCACCTGGGCGATCATGCCGCCCATCGAGAAGCCGTGGATGTCGACGTGCTCCAGTCCGAGCGCCCGGATGAAGGTGACGGCATCCTTCGCCATCTCCTGGATGGTGCGCGGGGTCGAACCGGTGGAGGCGCCGACGCCCCTGTTGTCGAAAATGATGACCCGGCGCTTGGCGGCGATGCCGTCGACAACCCGGGGGTCCCAGTTGTCGAGGACCCCGTAGAGATGGTTGAGAAAGACCACCGGGACACCGGACCGGGGACCCACCTCGCGGTAGGCGAAGGTCACTCCCCCGGCGGTGACGGTGCGGGTCGGAGCGTTCTTGTACGACGTCACGACATCGCCTTGTACGTCTTGTGAGTCATTCATGGCCGTGCCCTTCGGGGTGGGGTGCTGCGAGGGCGCCGGAGCTCCGAACGGTCGATTCCCTCAGCATGACGTCGACCATTAAAGTATGACCGTAATACCATGAGGCGGCAAGTCGACAAGCGCACAGCTCAGCCAGCTCTACGGGGTCGGGGTCACGGGCCCGAGCCCGGATCCGGCTGCACCGCCTCGGTGATCCCGGCCCGGGCCGCTTCGAGTTGGGCGGCGAACGCGATGCCCAGGAACAGGGCCACCCCCGTCAGGTTGGCCCAGAGCAGCAGGGCGACGAACGCCGTCAGGGGGCCGTACACGGCGCCGAACGCCCCGCTCTTGTCGACGTAGAGCGCCAGCAGCCACGTGGCCGTGATCCACAGGACCAGGTGGACGGCCGAGCCGAACGCGAGCCAGGTGTAGCCCGGTTGGTCCCTGCGGGGAGCCCAGCGGAAGATCGCCGCCGACGCGACCCAGGCGAGTACTACGCCCAGGGGCACTTCTAGAGGCCGCCACCAGTCGAGTAGTTCCCGGGGCCAGCCGAGGGCCTGCACCACCGCGTTCCCGATGGCATCCCCCGCGACGAGCACGAGGAATCCCAGGACCATCGGCATGCCCGCCGCGAGGGCGAGGAGCAGGGAACGCCCGTACTTGGTCAGGAACGGCCGGTCGCGTTCGATGCCGTAGATGCGGTTGGCGCCTCGCTCGACCTGCCCCATCGCCGAGGCGAGGTTGAGCACGGCGAAGGCCAGTCCCAGCCACATGGCGACGGCGTTCCAGACCCCGGAACCGGCGCTGCGCGCGGTGGCGTCCAGGGCGTCCTCGACCAGACTCGCGCTGGCGCCCGGCACGATCCGGCCCAGGGTGAGTTCGATGATCCGTCCCACGCTCTCCGTGTGCACGGTGGTGGCCACGCCGACCAGTGCGATGGTGAACGGCACCAGGCCCAGGACCACTTGGAACGCGAGCGAACGGGAGTTGGTGAAGCCGTCGGCGTAGCGGAAGCGGGAGAACGCGTCGAGGAGCAGTCGGCGACCGCCGTAGTGCCGCAGCGCGGTGAGCGCCTCGTCTCCGGAAAGCTCGTCCCCGATCATGTCCCGCGTCTGCGGGACGTGCACGACGGTGCCCATCGAGAACGTCTCCTCCTGTCGTCCGTACGGCGAGACGAGGAACACGATCTTGCCGCCGGGAGAACCGTACCGTCGGACGGCTGTGGCGGTCGGTCGTCAGGTGGATTCAGAGGGCAGCGCCGACGATGGGCGGGGCGGGGGTACCGGCCGCCTCGGGGTTCTCGGTGGTGCGGCCGAGGCGCGACCGGACTGTCCGGGACAGGATCCGGCGCCGGCCGGGGAGACCTCACCTCCCCCGGACCGGCACGCCGGTCGGCATGGCCTCGACAGGTCAGAAGGGCATACGGCGACGGCTGCGACGGCCTGCCTTGCCGCTGCGGCCCACGGCGCGGGAACTCGTCCGGAACGGCTTGCTGAACAGCTTGCCCAGGACGCCGGGCGCCTTTCCGCCGGTCCGCGCGCCGGCGCCGAGCGAACGCTGCGTACCGCGTTCGGGGTGGCGGGAGAGACGCGGGACGAAGAAGGCCAGCACGGCCAGGACCACACACACTCCAACAACTGCGGCAATGATCACGAGTCTGCTCCCTTGCTCGGTCGGGAGGAGACGGGTGCCCGGGACCCGGGCTCCTACGCTCGGCCGACAGGGATCAGTGGTCCAGGGCCGGACAGTCCAGACAGTCTGGACAGTTGGGTCACGGTCGTACGGCGGTGAGCCGGCCGGCGAGGCTCCCCGCGCCGGGAGTCGAGGCATCGAGCACCTCGCCTCGCCCGCCGGGGAGCCTCCCCGTTGTCCGTCAGCCGCCGATGCCGGACTCGGTCGCCGCTCCGATCAGTTCAGCCGCGTCGGCCGGACGGAGGAAACCCGCGGCGGCCCCTCGTACGGTCGCGGCCGACCACTTCGCGACGAACGTGGCGTGGTCGGGGTACAGGGCCGCCAGTTTCTCGGCGGAGAAGGGGGTGGTCGTGCCGAACAGGAAGCAGAACGACGCCCCGGTCTGTCCGAGGCCGGACAGGGCGGCGACCGGTACGTCGACCGCGGGTGTGCGGACGCCGCCCACGACGTTGCCGTGGGTGTCCAGGACGAAGGCGGGTGTGGAACCGGAGATGTCCACCTGGAGGCGGGGTGCCCTGGCCGGGGGGATGCCGGTCCTCACCCAGCGGTTCAGTGCGAACTCGGCGGTGTCCAGGACGTAGTGCGCCTGGCCGGTGTTGATCGGCGAACCGCAGCCGGTCCGGGTCGGCGGGCTGAGCATGGCCTTCAGCCCCTGGAGGCCGGCGGTGCCGCTGCCGTCGTCGATCGTGCCGAGGCCGATGTAGGCATCGGCGTGAGCGGTGCCGGCCACCTCCCAGAGCCGGAGGCGGGGCGAGTCGGCCTGCCGGGCCGACAGGGAACCGAGCGCGATCACGTCGGTCTCGGCCTGGACGACGAGCACCGGTGCGTCCAGATCCGGGCGGAAGCGGACGACCGCCGGAGTGGGGACGTCCGCCTCGGGCGCCTGCGACAGCGGCGCGCCGATGTCCCGCCGGCTGTGCACGAGGAAACCGTCGTACACCGACACCAGGGGCTGGATCGCGTTGATGTACGTGGTGAGACGGAACGCGGACTGCGACTCGCCGTTGGCCAGCACGACGCGGGGACGGAGCCCGTCGAGAACCGTGGCCGCGGAGTCCCATACAGCTTGGCCGGCCTGGCTGAAGATGTCGTAGGAGTAGCTGTCGCCGGGGTGGGACAGAGCCGCGTAGCGAACCGGGTCCGCGGTCTTCGTGGCGGTCACCCCGGTGGCCTGGGCGGAGACGCCCACCCAGGCGTAGCCCTCACGGATCAGTTCGTTGTGGGCGTAGATCCACTCCGGGGCGGCGTCCAGCCCGCCGCTGACGTTCAGCCACTCCACGACGACGGTCCCGTTGAAACGGGCGGGATCGGCGGGCCGGTTGACGACGATCCGGGTGGTGTACGGCGCGCTGCTCGCCGGGGTCACCTGCCAGCGGCCGTCGGAGTCGAGGGGCTCCTCGGGTACGTAGGACTCGGCGTTCCCGGACAGGAAGTACTCGGACTGCGTGTATCCCACGCTGCCGAGGTCGAACGCCGTCGCCTGCAGCACGACCGCACCGTTTCCGCCGGTCACCGGCCCGGTGACCGGCGGGCTCGCAGCTGACTGGGCGGCCGGCTCCGAGCCCGTGGCGCCGGACTGAGCGGCGACCGCCGAGGAGGTTCCGAGCAGCAGCGGGAGGATCAGCGCGGCTGCCGTCAAGAGTTGGGGGCGGGCTTTTCCCGCCCACGGGGTTTTCATATGCATGACATCTCCTGGGTCAGAAGGCTCGGCCGACGTCCTGGCGGACGATGGTCCGCATGCTGTGTTCGGCGAGGGCGGCGATGGTCATGGAGGGGTTGCAGGCGCCGGTGGAGCCGGGGATGCGGGCGCCGTCGAGGACGTACAGGCCCTTGTGACCGAGGACGCGGCCGGTGAGGTCGACGGCGTCGCCCATGGGTACGCCGCCGAGGGGGTGCCAGGTGGAGGGGGCGTTCGCGTTGGTGTCGATCATGATGCCGCCGCCCGCCGTGGCGATGGCCCGCATACGGGTCGCGATCAGTGCCTGGAGTGCGGCGTCGGCGTCGGTGGGCCAGGTGAGCACGGCGTCGTCGGTCGTGGCGTCGTACGCCCAGGTGCCCGCGCCGTCGACGATGCCGAAGCCGACGACGGTCAGCGCGGTGACGCCGGGCTGCTGGATGGGTGAGCCGGCGTGGATGACGGTGAGCGGGATGGGGCTCGTGGGGTCGGTGCCGCCGATGCAGGCCGGGCCGCCCTGCTGGGTGCCGGCGTCGCCGGTCGGGTTGATCCAGGCCCAGATCCGGTCGCCGTTGTTGCCCCACCGGGTGCCGATGGCGTCGGGCAGGTCCGGGATCAGGTTCTTGGCGCGGGACTTGACCAGGAGACGGGTGGTGCCGGGCGAGCCCGCGTTGAGGAACACCGCGTCGGCGGTGATCCGGATCCCCTCCTGCACGGCGCCCGCGGTGTCGATGCGGTCGACGGACAGCACCCACCGCTTGTCCGCGCCGAGGGCGAGGTCGCGGACGACGTGCAGCGGTGCCACCTCGACCAGGCCGGTGGACTCCGCCTGGGCGAGATAGGTGACGTCGATGGAGTGCTTGCCGCCGTTGTTGACGCCGAAGGCGATGTCGCTGGTGGTGTAGGTCGGCTCGTACTGGCCGGTCAGTTCGCCCCGGGCGTAGCTCCAGTCGATGGGCAGCGGCACCTTGAACGGGGTCAGGCCCGCCTTGGGCGCGATCTCCTGGAACAGGCGGGAGGACGTGTACGGGGCGGAGGCCAGAAGGTCGTACGGGATGGTGGAGATGCCCAGCATCCGGGCGACGGTGGGGTAGGCCCATCGGTCCAGGTCGTCATAGAGGCCGGCCGCGAAGGGGACGGACGTGGCGAAGTTCGCCTTCGTCGGCTGCAGGGTCATGCCGTGGTACATGAGCGAGCCGCCACCGACCGCGGCCCCGACCATCGCGGTCATGCCGTTGCCGACGACGGGTTCGAGTACGCCGGTGAAAGGCGTCCATGTCTTGTCGACGCCCCCGACGACGGCATGGTCGGTCAGCCAGGCGGAACGGTTGTCCATGTTCGCGAAGCGACAGAAGGTGGTGGCGTTCGGGCCGGTGCGCCAGCGCAGGCCCCGCTCCAGGACCAGGGTCGACACCCCGGCCTGGGCCAGCCGCAGCGCGGTGACGCCGCCGCCGAAGCCGGTCCCCACCACCACGGCTCGTTCGCGCCGCTCCGTCACGGAGGGCGCGGCGGAGGATGTCGCGGCGCGGGCCGGGCCCGCGCCGGTCACGGATCCGCCCACGGTGGCCGCGCCGAGTGCGGTCGCGGTCAGTAGTCTGCGGCGGCTGAGTGTGGGGGGAGAGGAGTTGTGGGACATGGGGCTCCAGTCGAGGGGGGACGATTCGATAATGTCGCGAACATGTCAATTCAGACTTTCGAGGTACGTCACCGCGACCCGTGGTGGCCATGGGGCATCCCTTGCGTGGGGGGCTGGTGATGCGGCAACACCGTACTGCGTTCTGTCATGGTGCGCCATGAAGTCGCACCGCGACATCAATTAGGATCACCGCACCGAGGCGAGGAGGAACGGATGGCCGGGCGACCCGGTGCGGGCGTGGGGCGACCGCCGTTGACGGAACGGCGCCGTGCAGAAACGCGCATGGAGATCGCCGACGAAGCGGTACGGCTGTTCGTCGAGCGGGGCGTGGCGGGAACGACGGCGGAGGACATCGCCACCGCCGCCGGACTCTCCACCCGCACCCTGTGGCGCTACTTCCGCTCGAAGGAGGAGTGCGCGCGGCCCCTGCTCACGGTGGGCATCGAGGTGCTGACCGAGCGCCTGCGCGACTACTGGAGCGGCAGCCGTTCGCTCGCCGAGGCGCTCTCGGCCATCGAGAACCCCGGCATTCCTGTCGCGCAGCACCTGGAAACCCTGCGCGACCTCGTCCGGCTGAGCTGTGACGAGCCCGGACTGCGCGCCGTCTGGCTGGAGGCGCACTTCGACGCCGAAGGCATCCTCGCCGGAGTGATCGCCGAAGGCACCGGCCGCCGCGAGGCCGACCTGGCCGTCCGTCTGGAGGCGGGCATGATGAACACCGCGCTGCGCGTCGCGGTCGAGCACTGGGCCCTTCAGCCCCACGAGCCGACCGGCCCGCCGCTCGCCGCGACCCTCGGCCAGGCCCTACAGGCGATCACCCAGTTCCTCGACCCCGGCACGGACGCCGCTCCCGGCCGGAAGCCGATGATCCGCCTCCCGGCCCTGGACTCCCGAACCGACCGATGAGCTATGCGGCCTGACGCCCTGATCAGACGCCGGCCGGCCGGGACCCGGGTGCCTGGGTCCCGGCCGGCCGGCGCGTCGACGGCGTACGTGGATCCAGGCTCAGCCCTTCGCCGGGCCCAGATGCACCGGCAGGCTGCTCACGGAATTGGAGAAGATCGACGGAACCGCGCTCAGCTCGGCGGGGTCGACGGCGAGCCGTAGGTCGGGATAGCGGGCGAACAGCGGGGGCAGCGCGGCCATCGCCTCGAAGCGGGCCAGGGCGGGGCCGATGCAGACGTGCGGTCCGCCGCCGAACGCCATGTGCTTCTTGACCGGGCGGTTGATGTCGAACCGGTCGGCGTCCTCGCCGTACTGCGCCGGGTCGCGGTTGACCCCGCTCCAGGGCGCGAGGATGCCGTCGCCCTTGGGGATGGTGACCCCGGCCACCGTGATGTCCTCGACCGGGAACCTGGCCGGGAAGTTGCCGACCGGGGCATCCCAGCGCAGGGTCTCCTCGACGACCTTGCTCCATGTCTCGCTGTCGCCGTCGCGGACGAGGGCCAGCTGGTCCGGGTGGGTGAGCAGGGCGCGCGTCGCGTTGGTGATCAGGCTGATCGAGGTCTCATGGCCGGCGCCGATGAGCATCCACAGCGTGTCCTCCATCTCGTCGTCGGTGAGCGCGCCGTCCTCGTCGTCGTCGGCGAGCAGCGCGCTGGTCAGGTCGTCGGCCGGTTCGGCGCGCCGCATGGCGAAGAGCCGCTGCCACAGTTCGTGCCGCTCCTGCTGGGTGGCGAGGAACTGCTCGGCGGTCGTGTCGGCCCGTACGACGGTGTCGATCAGCTCACGGAATCGCGGCCACCACTCTTCGGGTACGCCTATCAGCTCGCATATCACCTGCATGGGGAACGGGTAGGCGTAGTTCAGCCGCAGGTCGACCGTGCCGCCCGGTCCGACCTGGCCGGGCAGGGCGTCCAGCATCGTGGTCACGATCTGGTCGATGCGCGGTCGCATGCGTTCGACCCGGGTGCGGGTGAACGAGCGGGTCAGCGGGCGGCGCAGCCGACGGTGCTCAGCGCCGTCGCGAGCCATCGCGTTGTTGAGCCGGATCATGCTCAGCAGGGGCCAGTCCCCGGGGATCTCGCCGCGTTCCAGGGCATCCCAGTTGCGCCAGTCCCGGCCCACCCTCGGGTCGGCGGCCAGCTCGGCGAGCAGCGCGTAGTCGGTGATCACCCACATCCGGACGCCACCGGGAAGCTCGGCGCGGACCACCGGGCCGAGTTCGCGCATCCGGGCCGCCTCGCCATGGCGGTCGGCGCCCAGGGGATCGATGTGGACGAGAGGGGGGGAGGTCAGGTCGACCGTCGAGTCGGTCATGGTGATGCGCCTCCTGGCTGACTGGATACCGACTGAATTTCAGAGCACGGGAATGAGACGAATGCCAGCACGGCCCGCTTGAGAATCAGTTAATGCTGCCTATAATCCCCATTCCCGGGATTTGTGATTCATGTCACTTGGCATGCGATTGACGCCTCTTAGGGGCTTGCTAGTCTCCTGTCGCGTGACCGCACAGGTCAGTTAGGTGTGTGCGGTGTTCCAATAGTGGCGGGGGGCCAGCATGAATACATCGACTGCTGTGACGCGGGCATTGAGCCCGGCGGAGCGCTGGTACTGGATTATCGACCAGCTTTCCACGCTCAATGTCTGCGCCCGGGTCCGTATTGAGGGTGAATTGCCCGCAGCTGTTCTGCGCAGTGCGCTCGGCGCGCTTCAGGACCGGCATCCGATGTTGCGTCTGGCCATCACGGAGGAGCCGTCGGACGTGAGTGGCGCCGGACCGCGGTTCGTGCCGACGAGCAACGCGATTCCGCTGCGCGAGGTGACGCTGAGCGAGCCCGATGATGCGCGGTGGGTGCGCGAGGTGGACGGCCACGAGCTGGCGGAGCCGATCGACTGGCGGTCCGGACCGCTTGCTCGCGCCGTACTGATCGGGCAGCCGGGGCAGATCCACGATCTCGTCATCACCGTCCCGCACTGCATCTCGGACGGGACCACCGCACTCGCCCTCCTACGGCAGTTGGTGCGGCTCGCCGCCGAGCCGCCGGCGCCCGGCCCGAGCCCCGCCGAGAAGGAGTCCGTTCCGGTCCCGGTCGAAGCCCTCTTCCCGGCGCACTACCGCGTGATGTCGGGCGCCCTGCCCGACCGGGCCGCGGACGACGGAGACGGCCCGGAGGCGGACCCGGGCGAGGTGGGCCGGCTGGAGCCCGGGAAGTTCGTGCCGTTCGACCAGCGCCGGACCCGGCTGCTGCACCGGTCCTTCGCAAGCCCTGTGCTGCAGAGCCTCACGACGGCGTGCCGCCGGGAGGGCGTCACCCTGCACGGCGTGCTGGCCGCGGCGATGGCCTGTGCCGTGGCACGTGACGCCGGCGCCCCGGCGCCCGCGCATTTCGCGGTGGGCTCCCCGGTCTCCTTCCGGGACGAACTCGAACGGCCGGTGTCCGAGGACGAGGTCGGCTGCTTCGTGTCGGCGGTGCACTCCGTGGTCCGCTATCAGCCGGACGACCTGTGGTCGATGGCCCGGTTCATCAATCGCGACATCGCGGAGCGCAGGCAACGCGGCGAACAGTATTCGGTGTTCAGCCTCCTCGCCGACCAGGGACCGACCGGTGTCGCGGACAGCGAGCCATTGGTCCAGTACATCGAGGAACACGGCTCTTTCAACTTCTTCGTGTCCAACATCGGACGGTTCGAATTCCCCGGGAAGCTGGGTGCGTGGGGATTGTCCGGGGCGCAGTTCGTGGGCGGTATTTCGGTGGTCGGCTATTTCGCCTCATCGGTCACCACCAGCCACGGCCAGTTGTCGTGGAACTTCACCTACATCGACGAGGCGATATCCCGGGAGCGGGCCGAGCGCCTCGTCGACGACAGTGTCCGGGCGGTGCTCGCGGCAGCGGAGGCAGCCGCCTAGAACACGTCGGAACGAGTCGAAGCGAGTCAGAACGAACTGGCCAGTGCCGGTATCTCCGGCAGATCCGCCGCCGGACGCGGAGGCAGCGTCACCACCTCCGCGTCGTCGAGGGCAGGGTCCAGAGTCAGCACCGACTGGTGGAACTCCTGGAGCTTGGGACAGGGCTCAAGGCCGAACTCGTTGAGCAGGTCGCGCCGTAGCTTGTGGAAGAACTCCAGCGCGCGGATGCGGTATCCCGACCGGTACAGCGCGATCATGTACTGGGCGTGCAGGTTCTCGTGGAAGCGGTTCTGCGAGGTCAGCACCGCGAGTTCGCTCAGGATCTGGCAGTGCAGGCCCAGCTTCAGGTCCAGTTCGATGCGGTAGTCCAGCATCGTCATCCGGGACTGCTCCAGCGCGGCGGCCTCGGCCCGGATCCTGGTGCCGGGTTCCACATCGCTCATCATGGGCCCGCACCACAGGTTCAGGGCTTCGCGGAAGTGCATGGCGGCCGAGCGGAAATCGCCGGCCGCCATGGCACTGCCGCCCGCTCTCTGGAGGCGGTGGTGGATCTCCAGGTCGAACTGCCTGGGCTCGACGGCGAACCGGTACCCGTTCTGCACCGTCTGCAGCATCGTCCGGGCCACCTCCTCGGAAGAGGACCCGGTGCTCTGGGCCAGCCTCTTGCGCAGGTGGAACACATAGATCTGCAGTGCCGCGCGCGCGTTCTTGGGCGGAACGCCCTTCCACAGCTCGTCCATCATGTCCGAGACCGGCACGACCTGTTCGTGGTTGAGCAGCAGCAGCGCGAGCAGGGTGCGCGGCTTCTGCGCGGTGGGCGTGATCTCGACGGCGCCGTGGTGGATCGACAGCGGCCCCAGGACCCTGATGTGCATCATCGACTGCCCTGCGTCAGCCGAGTTTGAGGCACACCTGAACTCCCTGGTGAACCGGGAGCCTCACCGAGAGGTATCCGTTGGCCGGGTCGTTGATGTGGCCCAGGAAGCCCTCGTAGAAGCCCCGGCCGATGTCGAGGTCGACGTCGTCGACGATCACCAGGGCGCCGGGCCTCAGCCGGGGTTCCACGATGCTGAGGATCGGCAGCCGCAGGTCGAGCCATCCGTCCAGCAACAGCAGGTCGACCGGTCCGGGGAGCTCCCGCAGCGTCTCCCGCGCGTCACCGAGCCGCAGGTCGATGAGGTCGGCGAGGCCTGCCTCGGCGAAACTCTCCTGCGCGCGGCGTGCCTTGTCCTGCTGCAGCTCGGTCGTGATCACCTGGCCGCCGCCGTTGTCGCGCACCGCGGACGCCAGATAGAGCGTCGAGATCCCGAAAGAGGTACCGAACTCCACCACGGTCCGTGCCTTGACCGCCCGGGTGAGCAGGTACAGCAGGTCCCCGCCCTCCCTGGACACCGACATGATGATGTCCTTCGTGCGTTCCGCCAGCTCGGCGGCGCTCAGCTCGATGGGGTAGTCGCCGGCCATGTCCACGCCGGCCTCGGCGAAGGCAGCCACCAGATCCTGCTTCTCCTCGGTGGCCAGCAGCTGGTTCAGGGTCGAGGCGACAGCGTCCGATCGTAAGGTCGATGGCATGGTCAGGTTGCTCCTTATAGGACGTGAGGGGCTCAGGGGATCAGGACGGTCCTGCCGGGCAGTTCTCCGGCGGCGGACGCCTCGTGTACGGCGCTCAGCTCGGCCAGCGGCACTCGCTGGGCCACATGGATCTTCAGGTCCCCGGCATCCACGCGGCTGACCAGCTCGCCGAGCTGGTCGGCGTCGCTGCGCCCGAAGACCTGCAGGTTCCGCACCCCGCGCTCGATGTCCTTGAGGCCCGGGGGGACGGTGTTCGCGAAGGCCCCACCGTCGACGATCAGGTCCGTCAGCCGCGCGGGGCCCTCCGGGAGGTACACCAGGTTCAGCAATACGTCGAACTGCTGCCCGGCCACCGCCTCCTGGAGAGGTGTGGCGGTGTAGTCGATGATCCGGTCCGCGCCGTAGGACCGGAGACGGTCGTGGCTGCGCGCCCTGGCGGTCGCGGTCACGACCGCGCCGGCCTGTGCCGCGAGCTGGACGGCGTATCCGCCCACCGCACCGCCCGCGCCGTTGATCAGGATGCTCTGCTCCGGCTTCAGGCCGATGTGCTCGAACAGGGCCTGCCAGGCGGACAGCCCGACCGAGGGCAGCGCCGCGGCGTCGGCCAGGTCGCCGGTGAGGGGAGCCTTCGCCAGCGTCTCGGCCGGTGCCAGGGCGTATTCGGCAGCCGCGCCGGGTCCGGCGATCGGCAGCCATGCCACCACCGCGTCCCCGATGCTCCAACCGCTCACGCCCTCGCCGACCTCGGTGATGACACCGGCCACGTCGTAGCACGGGACGTGCGGCAGGACCAGCGGGAACACCTCCGGGAAGTAGCCGGCGCGGATCGAGGCGTCCACCGGGTTGAACGCGGCACCGGCCACCTTCAGGACGACCTGGCCCTCGCCTGCCACCGGCCGGTCCGCCTCCTCGAAGACGAGGACGTCCGTGGCGCCGTAGGAGTGGTAGCGCATCGCCTTCATGGTCATCACCGCTTCTCGATTGCTTCGAACTCGAAGCACCCATACTAGTCTTGCTTCGAGTTCGAAGCACACCGATCCGTTGATTAGGGCAGCGGGTACGCTCCTTGAGTGAGCGGCTCCCACTCGGCCGCCGACGCGGACAGCGCTGGCGGACTCGATCCCCAGCAGCTGGCGGCGTACTTCGCCCTCATGGAAGCCGTCAGCCTGCTCCAGCACCAGGTCGAGCAGCAACTGCGGGCCGAGGGCGACCTCAGCTATGTCCAGTTCCAGCTCCTGGCCCGCCTGGCCACGTCCGACGGCAGCATGACCATGACGCAGCTCGCCGACGGTGTCGTCTACAGCCGCAGCGGTCTGACGTACCAGGCCGGACAGCTGGCGGAGGCCGGCCTCATCACCCGCGGGCGAAGTCCCGACGACGACCGCGCCACCCTGGTCACCGTCACCGACAAGGGCCGGGCCCTGTTCGACCAGGTCCTGCCCGGCCATGTCCAGGTCACCCGCCGGATGCTGTTCGACCCCTTGTCCGACGGCGAGCTGGAACGACTCGGCGACATCATGACCCGGGTACGGGACCACATGCGCGCCCAGCCTCCCCGCTCCGCCGCCCGTGGCCACCGCGGCCAGAGCCCGGCGTCCCGGACCAAGGCAGCACCGCGGGACCAGCCTCCTGCTCCGGCCCGGCCGGACGACGCCTAGGACTGATCCGCCGGACAGGCCCTAGCGCTCGCCGAAGCTCAGTGGGAGCGTCTCCGGACCGTGGATGCCGGTCGGTGGCCGCCAGCTGACCGGGCCCACGATGGAAGGCGGGCCCAGCCGCTTGACCAGCGCGGACAGCGCGTCCGCCATCTCGGCACGGGCCAGCGGGGCACCCAGGCAGTAGTGCATGCCCGCGCCGAAGAGCAGCGGGGGCGCCGTGCTGGTGGTCGTGATGTCGAACGAGTCGCCGTACTCGAAGACGCGCGGGTCGCGCTGCGCGGTCTGGGCGCACATCGTCATGAAGGTGCCCTTCGCGATGCGCATGCCTCCGTAGTCGAAGTCCTCGGCCGCGCACCGGTAGATGATCGGTGTCGACGGGGACCAGCGGATGATCTCCTCGATCGCCTGGGGCGCCAGCTCGGGACGCTCGGCCAGCAGGTTCCACTGCTCAGGGCGCTCGGCGAAGATGACCATGGCGTTGGACAGCTGATGGCAGGTGGTGTCGTGGGCGGCGAACACCAGCGTGACGAGCAGGTTGCGCAGTTCCTCCTCGCTGACCTGGCCTTCTTCCCGCTGCGCGGTGACCAGTGTGGAGATGAGGTCGTCGCCCGGGTTCTTGGCCTTGTCCTCCATCAGCGCGGAGATGTAGCCGTTCAGTCCTACGACGGCCCGCTCCACGCGTTCGACGATGTCGCCGCCGTGGACAAGGCTGAAGACGAGGCCGATGTCGTTGGTCCACCCGCGGAAGGTGTCGTAGTCCTCCCTGGGCACGCCGAGCAGTTTGCACATGACCGCCAGCGGCAGCGGGTCCGCGAAGCTCTCGACGAAGTCGCACGAGCCGGCCGCTGCCATCTCCTCGGCCATGCGCTCGGCCTCGGCCCGGATGAACGGCCGTATCTCGCTGATCATGCGCGGGGTGAAGGCCTTGCTCACCAGGCCGCGCAGCCGCCGGTGATCGTCCCCGTCATGGTTGTTGATCATGGGGACGAACCAGTCGTAGATCGGCCCGTCGAAGACGCCGTTCTGCTCCATGTAGCCCCGGCCGTTGTGGTCGAGCCGCCGGTCCCGTAAGAGTTCCTGGGCCTCGGCGTACCGCAGCACGAGGAGGCCCATCGGGCTGTCCGCGTACCAGCTTCTGGCCTGGGCGGCCATCACCTCGGGCGCGCCGAAGTCGAACTCCGGATCAATGACGTTGAGGAACGGGACATCGGATGGTGCCGTGTTCACCGTCGTGGCCATGCTTGGACTCCTTTGTCTTCATCCGCCGATGGACATCGATGCGCGGGTTTCGGCGGCCGGGTCGCCTTCGGGGACCGGCAGCATGTGCCGGGCTGTCCTGGCCGCCCTTTCGGCCGCCCGGTCCGTCGTCCCCGCCCGGTCGGCCGCCGCCCCGATCCACCGGTGCAGACGGGCCCGGCGCAGTCGCCCGGTGGTCTCGTACAGCACCTCGGCGACCAGGGCGTGGGTGAAGCGGAACCAGCCGAGGCGCCGCTGGTCCTCCACGATCAGGCCGGCCGCGATCGCGGTGTCGAGGGCCGCCAGTGCCTCGTCGATCCCGACCGGGACGCCGCCGGCGACGACCGCGATGTCGAAGTGCCGGCCGACGACGGCCGCCACCGACAGCACCTCGACCGCGGGCCGGGGCAGCCGTGCGATGCCGCCCAGCACGACTTCGCGCACCAGGACCGGCACCGGGGCCGCATGGGGATCGTCCAGGCGCTGGTCGTCGGTCAGCAGCCCGATCATCTCCCGCAGGAAGAAGGGGTTGCCGTCGGTGCGGGCACACAGCCCTTTCGCGGTGAGGCTGCTGACTTCCCGGCGCAGGATGGCGCTCGCCAGCGCCTGGGTGTCCTGGGGAGTCAGCCCTCCCAGCTCCAGCCGCGTCATCTCCCCGCGAGCCAGGGCGGCCAGTGTCTCGGCCAGGACCGGGGCCTCGTGCGACCGGTAGGACACGACCAGCAGCAGCCGGCTGGCCGGCACCGACTCGGCCAGGTGGGCCAGCAGCCGCAGGGAGCCCCGGTCCGCCCGGTGCAGCTGGTCGAGCATCACGACCAGCGGTTCGGTCCGGGACAGGCCGGTCAGGTACTGGACGATCGCCTCGAACCGCCGCAGTGCGGCACCGGGCGGTTCCGTACCGTCCGCCGTCCGCTGGCTGTCGCCGTCCAGCAGCTCCGACACCGGGCGGGGTACCGGGTGGTGCGGGAAGGCGGTGGCCGCCGCGCGCAGCACCTGTTCCCAGACCCACAGCGACGGGGCGGTGACGTGCTCGGTACAGGTGCCCCAGAGCACCGGCACCCCCGTCGGCTCGGCGAAGCGGCGCAGCAGGCTGGTCTTTCCGGCTCCCGGTTCCCCGGACACCGTGACCACGCGCCCCCGGCCGGCCTGTGCCGAGGCCAGTGCCTCGGTCAGCTGTCGCAGCGCCGCCTCCCGGCCGACGAACACCTCCCTGTCGGCATCCGGCGCCGGCGGCGGACCGGCCGCGCCGGCCCGGGGCAGGGCCGCGGATCCGCCTGACCCTGCCGGGGCCGGGCGGGCCGGGATCGGGGTCGGGCGCCGGTCCAGGGACGGGGCCTGGTTCAGGATCTTCCGCCTGAGGTGCTGCAGCGCCATCCGCGGGTCGACGCCCAGTTCCTCGGTCAGCCGTATCTGCATGGTCTGCAGCACTTCCAGGGCGTCGGCCTGCCGACCGGCCCGGTACAGCGCCAGACTCAGCAGCTCACAGCCGTACTCGCGCAGCGGATTGGCCTTCATGAAGGCTTCCAGTTCGGCCGCCGCCATCTCGTGGGCCCCCAGGTCGAGCAGCGCGGCGCAGCGCATCTCGACGACCGACAGCCGCAGTTCCTGCAGTCGCGCCACCTCCGGCACCACGCAGGGAACGGCGGCCACCTCCTGGTAGGCCTGCCCCCGCCACAGCGCCAGCGCCGCCTCGGACTCGCTCAGCGCCCGCTGCGGGTCCTCCTGGCCCCTGGCCTGCCAGCCCGCCTTGGCGTGCTCGACGAACCTGCGGGCGTCGACGTCGGTGGCGTCGACGTCCAGCAGATAGCCCTGGGTGCAGGTGCGCAGCACGGTCGCCGGCCTTCTCGGCGCGCGATCCGGTTCCAGCAGCTTGCGCAGATTCGCCACATACGCCTGGAGCGAGGTCATCGCCGAGGGCGGCGGATGCCCGGCCCACAGGGCTTCCATCATCACGTCCACGGTCACCGGCTGTCCCGCCTGGCTCACCAGCAGCGCGAGCAAGGTGCGCTGCTTGGGCGCCCCCAGATCCACCGGCCGGCCGGCGATCACTGCCTGCACCGGGCCCAGCGCGCGGAATTCCACCGCGACCCGGGGGCCGCCGGGTAAGGCCGGCGACTGCGTCTGGGTCACAGGGCAGATCCCGTAAGGCATAACTTCCCGACGACTAACGCATTGATCATTTCAAGCCTTTCCGGGGGACGGTCAGTTGCTGTACGTGATCATGTTGCGGAATTCGTTCCGAGGGTCCGCTGTGCATCTGAGCATCGGCCGGTCGAGGCTATGGACGCCCGCTCAAGAATCTCTTAAAACGCCCTAGGGTCCCGGCGGGCCGTGCGGCCGGAGGGCGTGTCGGCGCAGGTGGGGTGCGGCGGAACCGGGGCGTCCTGTCCCTTCGCTCCCCCGGCGCCAAGCCGGCGCCAACTCGTTGAACAGCCCCGGCCAAGTCGGGTGGCCGATGCTGTCGCACGACTCGAAGGGATCGGTCCATGACTGCAGAAGCAACGCTCGCACGTTTCCGCGAATACATGGTGGGGCCCGCGCGGTTCATGAATCTGCTGTCCTGCTTCGAACTCGGCATCGTCGACGCCCTACGGGAAAACCCCGGCATGACGGCGGCCAAACTCGGCGACACCGTCGGAGCCAAACCGGACGCCGTGGAACAACTCCTGTATCTGTTGGTCAAGGAGGGCTTCGTCGCCTTCGACGAGGCGTCCGGAGCCTATTCGCTGGACGCGCTCGCCGACGTGGCAGACGTCGACCTCCAACGAGTGCTCGCTTTCATGGACAAGATCAAGGTCACCACGCTCCGGCAGCTGTACTACCTCACCGAGAGCGTGCAGACCGGGACCGTCGTCGGCCTGCGCGAACTCTACGGATTCGACGGGGACCTGTACGCCGCCATGGGTGTGCACGCGGACCTGCGCGAATCATGGTCGAGGCTGATGGACTCGGTCACCGAGCGCATCGATCCCTGGTTCTTCGGCACCATCGACATCCCCTCCGGCGCGCACGTCCTCGATCTGGCCGGGAACACCGGACTCGGCGCGATCCACACCCTCCGGATGAAAGCGTCACCCGGACTCCGGGTGACCACGTTCGACCTTCCCGACAAGGAAGAGGAGTGCCTGCGGAACTTCCGGGACCAGGGTGTGGCCGAGCACTGCTCGTTCATCGGCGGTGACGTGTTCAAGGCCGTCCCCAAGGGCTTCGACGTCGTGCTGATCAAGCACTTCCTCAACATGTTCGACAAGGAGGACGTGTTGAGGATTCTGGAGGGTGTCCACCAGTCGCTGGACGTCGGCGGACAGGTCAACATCCTGGTGCCGATCTACTCCGAGGACATCGCGGATTCCCGCAGCGTCGACTACTACCCGTCCTTCTTCCTCGGCTGCGCCACAGGGCAGGGCGGGCCGCAGAAGCTGTCGACGTTCAGGACCTGGCTGGAGGAGACGGGATTCACCGTCACCAGGGCCATCTCCCAGGAGCCGGCCGACCTTCCGCCGGACGCCCTCCCGCTGCAGGGCATTCTCTGCGCGACGAAGACCGCATGATCAGGAAGACCGCATGATCAGCCGGGTCCGTCCTGGCTCCGCCATTGGTTTCGCACGACTCGAAGGGATCGGTCCATGACCGCAGAAGCAACGCTCGCACGATTCCGCGAATACATGGTGGGACCCGCGCGGTTCATGAATCTGCTGTCCTGCTTCGAACTCGGCATCGTCGACGCCCTACGGGAAAACCCCGGCATGACGGCGGCCAAACTCGGCGACACCGTCGGAGCCAAACCGGACGCCGTGGAACAACTCCTCTACCTCCTGGTCAAGGAAGGCTTCGTCGCCTACGACGAGGCGTCCGGCGCCTATTCGCTCGACGCACTCGCCGACGTCTCCGACAGCGACCTCCAGGGAGTGGTCGCCTTCCTGGAATTCATCAAGGTCACCACGCTCAGGCAGCTGTACTACCTCACCGAGAGCGCGCGGAGCGGAACCATCGTCGGCCTGCGCGAACTCTACGGAGTCGAGGGGACCCTGTACGCCGCCGCGGCCGAGCACCGGGACCTGGGCGACCCCTGGGCGAAGGTGATGAACGCGACCACCGCGCGCATCGACCCCTGGTTCTTCGGCAACATCGACATCCCCTCCGGCGCACAGGTACTCGACCTGGCCGGGAACACCGGGCTCGGCGCGATCCACACGTACAAGCTCAAGAACTCGCCCGGACTCCGGGTGACCACGTTCGACCTTCCCGAACGGGAAGAGGAGTGCCTCCAGAACTTCCGGGACCACGGGGTGGCCGAGCACTGCTCGTTCATCGGCGGTGACGTGTTCAAGGCCGTCCCCAAGGGCTTCGACGTCGTGCTGATCAAGCACTTCATCGACATGTTCGACAAGGAGGACGTCCTGAGGATCTTCGACGGCGTCAGCCAGTCGCTGAACGTCGGCGGGCAGGTCAACGTCCTGGTGCCGGTCTACCCGGAGAACATCAAGGACACCGACAACTACACCATCGACTTCTTCCCGAGCTTCTTCATCGGCGCCTCCATGGGCCAGGGCGGCCCGCAGAAGCTGTCGACGTACCAGAGCTGGCTGGAGGAGGCCGGCTTCACGGTCACCAAGGCGATCTCCAAGGACCCCGCCGAGCTGCCGCCGTACGCCCTCCCCGTGCAGGGCATCCTGTGCGCGACGAAGACCTCCTGATCGCCGCGCACCCCTCGTAGCCACGACGACACCCACCACTCTGGAGGGTCATGTCCCGCCGCCTGTTCACCTCGGAGTCCGTGACCGAGGGGCATCCCGACAAGATCGCCGACCAGATCAGCGACACCGTCCTCGACGCGCTGCTGCGCAAGGACCCCACTTCGCGCGTCGCGGTCGAGACCCTGATCACCACCGGTCAGGTGCACATCGCGGGCGAGGTGACGACCTCCGCCTGGGTCGACATCCCCGACCTGGTGCGGCGGAAGATCCTCGACATCGGTTACGACTCCTCCGCCAAGGGCTTCGACGGCGGCTCCTGCGGGGTGTCGGTGTCCATCGGCGCGCAGTCGCCCAACATCGCGCAGGGCGTCGACACGGCGTACGAGAAGCGCGTCGAGGGCGCCTCCCGCGACGAGGAGGGCGAGGAGGGTGACGAGCTGGACCGGCAGGGGGCGGGCGACCAGGGCCTGATGTTCGGGTACGCGACCGACGAGACGCCCACCCTGATGCCCCTGCCGATCGACCTGGCCCACCGTCTCTCGCGCCGTCTGACGCAGGTCCGCAAGGACGGCACCGTCCCCTATCTGCGCCCCGACGGCAAGACCCAGGTCACCATCGAGTACGTGGGCAGCCGACCGGTCCGCCTGGACACGGTCGTGGTCTCCTCGCAGCACGCGGGCGACATCGACCTGGACTCGCTGCTCGCCCCCGACATCCGCGAGCACGTCGTGGAACACGTCCTGGCCCAGCTGGCCGACGACGGCATCAAACTGGAGACGGACGACTGCCGCCTGCTGGTCAACCCGACCGGCCGGTTCGAGATCGGTGGCCCGATGGGCGACGCCGGGCTCACCGGCCGGAAGATCATCATCGACACGTACGGCGGCACGGCCCGGCACGGCGGTGGCGCCTTCTCCGGCAAGGACCCCTCCAAGGTGGACCGCTCGGCGGCGTACGCGATGCGCTGGGTCGCCAAGAACGTGGTCGCGGCCGGCCTGGCCGCGCGCTGCGAGGTCCAGGTCGCGTACGCGATCGGCAAGGCCGAGCCGGTCGGCCTGTTCGTCGAGACCTTCGGCACCGCCAAGGTCGCCGCCGACAGGATCGAACACGCCATCGCCACGGTGTTCGACCTGCGCCCGGCGGCGATCATCCGGGACCTCGACCTGCTTCGCCCGATCTACGCCCAGACCGCGGCCTACGGCCACTTCGGCCGTGAGCTGCCGGACTTCACCTGGGAACGCACCGATCGCGTCGACGCCCTGCGCGAGGCGGTGCGAGCGGGCTGAACGGCCCAGCCCCGGCGGGGTGCCCGGCGCGACAGCCGGTGGTGCGCGGTTCCCCCCGGCCGCGCACCACTCCCCCGCCGGGCACCGGCGACCGGTGGCCGTCGGTCTTCCGACACCGGCTCAGTCTCAAGGAGTGCTCTTCCGTGCGTATCGCCGTGACCGGGTCGATAGCGACCGATCATCTGATGGTGTTTCCCGGACGCTTCGCCGAGCAGCTGATCAAGGAGCAGCTGGAGCGGGTCTCCCTGTCGTTCCTGGCCGACCGGCTGGAGGTGCGCAGAGGCGGTGTCGCCGCCAACATCGCGTTCGGCCTCGGACTGCTCCGGCTGAACCCGGTCCTGGTGGGCGCGGCGGGCGTCGACTTCGCCGAGTACGGCGCCTGGCTGCGGGCGAACGGCGTCGACACCTCCTCGGTGCTGGTCAGCGACAGGCTGCACACCGCGCGCTTCGTGTGCACCACCGACGAGGACCAGAACCAGATCGCCACCTTCTACGCCGGTGCCATGGCCGAGGCTTCCCGGATCGACCTGGCCGCGATCGCCGCGCGCACCGGCAGTCCCGCCCTCGTCCTGGTCGGGGCCGACGACCCCGCGGCCATGCTGCGGCACACCGCCACCGGCCACCGCCTCGGCATCCCGGTCGCCGCCGACCCCTCTCAGCAGCTCGCCCGCCTCGACCGCGAGCAGGCCCGCCAACTGGTCGACCGCGCACAGTGGTTGTTCACCAACGAGTACGAGGCCGCCCTCCTGATGGAACGCACCGGCTGGACGCGGCAGCAGCTGCTCGCCCGGGTCGGCACCTGGATCACCACGCGGGGCGCGTCCGGAGTGTCACTGGCCTCGTCCGACGCCACCACGCTGGACATACCGGCCGTATCCACGGACAGGATCGCCGACCCCACGGGTGCGGGCGACGCCTTTCGCTCCGGCTTCCTCGCCGGTACGGCGTGGGGGTGGCCGCAGGAGCGGGCCGCCCAGCTCGGCTGCGCCCTGGCCACCACCGTGCTGGAGTCGGTCGGCACCCAGGAGTACAAGCTGGTCCCGTCGGACCTTGTCGCCCGTATCGCCCGGACCTACGGCGTCGACGCGGCCCGCGCCATGGAACCGCAGTGGTCATGACCGCGGCGAGAGAAGCGCCCTGCATGAAGGGGGCGGTGGCCGACGGAGCGACGGACACGATGCCTCGGACCCCGGATCCGGTGCTGGAGGACTTCCGGGAGTACTTCCAGCAGTATCTCCAGCGGTACGCCCTTGCCCGGCGCACGGCGGGTCAGGGCCGCCCTCTGCATCGACCTGCCGCCGGTCCGCTCACCGCGGGCCCGCGCCCCGGGGCCGACCGTGCGCGGGCCGAGCCCGGAGCGGCGTCGCCGTATCGGACGGTGCCGTTCCGCCAGGACACCTCGTTCCCGGCGATGTACCCGGCGACCGGCGAGCGCACGCAAGCCACCAGGCCTCCTCCCGCCGCCCGAACGACACCCGCCGTCCTGGCACCGCCCGCCGCGGAGACCCGGAACCAGGAGCGCGACACACCATGACCACCTCGTCCGAGACAGCGGACTCCACGTACGGCCGTCTCGCTGAGCCGCGCGCCGTGCGGGCGTGTGCCGCAACCGGCCCCGGCGGCGGTACGACCGGGGAGCAGCCCGCCGAAGGCAGGCCGACCGCGCGCGAACGCCTCGGCCCGCTCCTGGACGACGGCTCGTTCCACGAGGCGGATCAGCTGCGTCGGCACCGCGCCACCGGCTTCGGTCCGGAGACCGACCGGCCATACGGCGACGGTGTGATCACCGGGTGGGGACCGTCCACAGCCGGACGGTCCTCGTCGACGCCCACGACTCCAGGTTCTTCGGCGGGGCGCCGGGCGAGGCGCCCGCCCGGAAGATCCGCGAGGTCATGGACAGGGCGCCGGCCGCCGGAGCGCCGCTCGGCCCGCTGAACGCCGGCACGGCGTGGCCGCCCCCGCCCGAGACCCGGTCGCTGCTCCTCCGGTCTCAGCGGACCCCTGCCGCGGAACACGCCGAACCGCCCTGCCGCAGGCACGGCAACCCGACCCAGCAGCCCGTTTCCCGCTCCAGTGCGGCAAGGGAGGATCACCATGGCGTCGAAGCAGGTCGAACGTGTGCTGATCGTCGGTGCCGGTATCGCCGGCATGGCGGCGGCGATCGCCCTGCGCCGCGCCGGGGTCGCGGTCGATCTGATCGACATCGGCGCCGACTGGACAGTCACCGGCGCCGGCCTCACGATCACCGGGCCGACACTGCGGGCCTTCCGGCAGCTCGGCGTGTACGACGAGATCGCCGCGCAGGGCTACGCCGGTGAGGGCATCCGGGTGTGCGGGGTCGACGGCGAGCCCGTCAGGGACATCCCGACGCCGATGCCACCGGAGGCCGGGGTGTGCGGCTCGGGCGGGATCGCCCGGCCGGTGCTGTACGGGATCCTCTCCTCGCGGGTGCTCGCCGCCGGCGTCCGCCCGCGCTTCGGTACGGCCGTCGAGAAGATCGCCCACGACGGCGACGGCGTCGACGTCACCTTCAGCGACGGCACCACCGGCCGCTACGGCATGGTCGTCGGGGCGGACGGGATCTACTCGCGGACCCGCGAGCAGATGTTCCCCGACGCGCCCCGGCCGGAGTACACCGGGCAGAGCGTGTGGCGGATGTTCGTACCGCGCCCGCCGGAGGTCGACCGCCGCCACTACTTCCTCGGCGGCGCGGCCAAGGTCGGCTGGACACCGGTCTCGGCGACCCGGATGTACCTGTTCGCGGTCGAGCGCACCCCACGGGTGGCCCGCGAGCCGCACGAGCTGCCGGGCCGCCTCGCCAGCCTGCTCGAACCGTACGGCGGGCACGTACGGCGGTTCCGGGCGTCGATCGACGGGGACACCCCGATCGTGTTCCGCCCGCTGGAGTCGTTCGACCTGCCGGGCCCGTGGCACTCTGGGCGAGTGCTCCTGATCGGGGACGCCGCCCATCCGACGACACCGCAACTGGCCTCCGGGGCCGGGATCGCGGTCGAGGACGCCCTGGTGCTCGCCGAGGAACTGGCGCGCCACGGGTCCGTCGCCGAGACGTTCGACGCGTTCACCGCACGGCGCGAGCAGCGGTGCCGGCTCGTCGTCGAAAGCTCGATCGAGATCGGCCGGCTCGAACAGCGGCAGGCGCCGCCGGAGGCCCAGACGGCCGTGGTGGAACGTGCGCTGGCCAAGCTGACGGAGCCGATCTGAGTTTCCCGCATCCCGGTTTCTCTTCGAGCACGTCGTGGTTGGAGGCCTGATGAATCGTGAACACGGTGTCGGTTTCGATGTGCTGCTCGGAGCCGATTTCTCGGGAAAGTCATCCGTCATGTCGGAGCTGTCCCGCTCGTCGACGACCCGGCGACTGATATCGACGGACACGGAATTCATCGAGGAACGACACCGGCTGGTCCGCCGTCTGCGGCGGAGCGTCAGCGAGGAGATCCTGCCCGGGCTGGGCACCACGTACTCCGCGGAATTCCTGGCAGGAACGCTGCAGTTGGCGGTCCTGCACCTGCGGGACCAGGTGAGTGCGCGGAACACGGAAACGCCGGCGCTGGTCGACTCGTACTACTACAAGGTTCTGGCGAAATGCCGTCTGGCCGGGCTGGAGGACAACCCCATGCTCGGCTGGTGGCGGTCCTTCCCGCAGCCCCGTCGAGTGGTGTTCCTGGACGTGTCGCCGGAGACCGTCTGGCAGCGCAGCGCACCAAGGGACGGGAAGCCGTCAACGCGCTTGAGCACTACGGGCCCACACGGGCCCTGCGCCAGGGCCGCCGTACGGTCATCGCGGGAGCGGGGCACCTTCCGCCGGCGGAGGCACCGGAGCGGGTCACCGAGGCGATCGTCGGACTGCTGACGGGAGCCGGCTGATGCGGGACACCGCCGCACCCGGCGCCTGGGGTCACGCCTCGTCGACCGGTCAGGGATTTACCCACAGCACCATCGTCGACGCCCACTTCGCCGCCTGCCGCCCCGCCTACGAGGCCGCCCTGCGCCGGGTGGGCGTCCAGCCGGGCTGGCGCGTGCTGGACGCCGGATGCGGCAGCGGCTCCTTCCTGCCCCTGCTGTCCGAACTGGTCGGGCCGGGCGGCCGGGTCTCGGCCCTCGACCTCGCGCCCGAGCACGTGGCCATGGCGGCGACCGTGGCGCGGAGCCTGCCGGACACGCCCATCGACGTCCGCGTGGGCAGCCTCCTCCAACTGCCCTATCCGGACGGCTCGTTCGACGCCGTCTGGTGTGCCAACACGGTTCAGTACCTCACCGACGACGAGCTGGGCCGGGTGCTGGGCGAACTGCGGCGGGTCGTCCGCCCGGGAGGCGTGGTCGCGGTCAAGGAACTCGACGTTGCGCTGATCTCCGTGCGGCCCGGTGACCGGTTCCGGTTCGCGGACCTCTTCCGTACCGCCGGAGCGAGCCCCGGATACGCACAGCAACTCCTGCGCTCGGCCGACCTGTACCGCTGGCTGACGGCGGCGGGTCTCCGTGACGTCCGTCAGGAGACCACCCTGATCGAGCATTTCGCGCCGCTGTCCCCGCAGGCCCGCGCCTTCTACGTACCCGCATGTGCGGAACTGGCCCGTATGGCCGGGCAGTTCGGCACCGACTACGACAGCAACTACGGCACCGACTACGGCGATCCCCGGAGGGGCCCGCCGCGCTACGCGCCCGAGGCGGCCGGCGGGATGTTGTGGTTGAGCCGGAAGGTGTTCTCCGGGTCGTAGACAGCCTTGATCTCGGTCAGGCGCTGGTAGTCCTTGGCGTCGTACGCCGAGCGCACATGCTCGGCGTCCTTCTCGCCGTTCATGAAGTTGAGGGCGCGGCCACCGGTGCTCCACGGCGCGATCGCCTCGAAGATGCGGTCGTGGGCGGGCCGGATCTCGGTGATGTCGGCCCGTTCCAGCCGGGAGACCACATTGAGCACGTACCGCGCGTCGCGGTTGCCGACGGCGTTGGGGATGCCGGAGGGCCGGGCCAGCCGTCCGCCGAGATGACGCAGTTCGACGACGTGCGGCACCGGTACGTGCGGGCCGGCCAGGTCGAGGACGGCGCGCACCGTGTCGGTGTCGATCTCGCCCAGCATGGCGGTGCCGGACTCGAAGGTCCCCGCGAAGGTGGGGTCGTTGTGGATGGACCCGGAGTCGGCGTAGGCCAGCTCGCCCAGGGTGTCGATGAACGGATCGAGCGCCCGCAGCGGCGCCACCAGGCCCTCGCCGGCCCCGAGGACATCGGCGGCATAGGCGATCCGGACATGGACGACATGGCGGCCACGCAGCGGCGGCGGCAGCACCGGAACGTCCGGGAAGGAGATCAGCGCGACCGAGGAGGTCATCTCGTCGGGCACGGTGGCCGTCCACCGTACGTAGGTGTCGAGTACCTCGGCGGCGGATCCGGCGTCGAAGAACAGGCCTCCGCCGTAGATCGTCGTGACCGGCACCAGGTCGATCTCGATCCCGGTCACCACACCGAAGTTGTCCCGGCCGCCGCGCAGTGCCCAGAACAGGTCGGGGTCCGAGTCCTCGGCGACCTGGCGCAGCCGGCCGTCCGCCGTGACGACGTCCACGCCGCGCACATGGTCGGCGGCGTATCCGTACCGCCGCGAGAGCAGTCCCAGCCCGCCGCCGAGGGTGTAGGAGACCACGCCGACGCCCGGGGCCGAGCCCGACAGCGGGGCCAGCCCGGCCGGCGCCGTCTCGTGGAGCACCTGGTCCCAGCGCACGCCGGCCCCGATCCACGCGGTGCCCGCCTCGGCCTTCACCCGGACACCCTGCATCCGGGACGTGTTGATCAGAACGCCGCCCTCGGCCGCCACGGCGGACAGCGCGTGCCCGGTTCCCTGCACCGCCACCGGAAGCCCGTGGCCGGTCGCGAACGTCACCGCGGCCTGCACGTCGGCGGGTCCGGTCGCGCCCACCACGACGGCGGGCCGATGCCAGCGGGCGGTCTGGTTCCCGGCGCGTTCCGCGTCGTACTCGTCGTCCCCGGGGATGAGCACCGGACCCCGCACCTGTGCGGCTAAGGAGTCCCTCGCTGCGGCGTCCACGCCGGTGACCTTGTTGCCTTCCCCGTCGGAACTGCTCATGATTCTTCCTCTCTTGGCCTCAGGCCGCCAGAGTTAGTCAGGCAGCCTTACTACGGTATAGTCAGGTAGCTTTACCATTTAGTCAAGCTGCCTGACGAACTGGCCTGGCAGAAAGGTCGCCCGAGATGACGACGCACTCCGGGAAGCCCGAGGAGGGCGGCGGGACCGAGGTTCCGCTGCCCACGCTCCTCGCGCGGGCCAAGGACATGACGATCGAGCAGCTCCACCGGCGGCTCGGCGCGGAGGGGTTCGAGGGGATCCGGTACCGGCACGGCTCCGTCTTCCGGTTCATCGACGCGGAAGGATCGCGGCTGACCGTGCTCGCCGAACGCTCCGGGCTCACCAAACAGGCGATCGCCGAGGTGGTCAACGAACTTGAGCGATTCGGCTACATCGAGCGGACGGCCGATCCGGGCGACCGCCGGGCCAAGCTCATCCGGCTGACCGAGCGGGGCGCGCAGGGCCAGGTCGCCGCCGCCCGGATCCTCGGGGAGATCGAACACCGGTGGGCGCGGCACCTCGGCCGGGACGAGATCGACGTACTGCGCCGGACTCTGGAATCGATCATCGCCTGCCAAGACGAATAGCCCGCTTTCCATGCCGGGGAGCCCACCTTCGGCACCGCGTACGGGGAAGCCCAAGTCGATACCAAGCCGATGGCAAGAGGGACGAGCGATGGTTGTCGACGTTGGATCCCCGACCCGATTCCGATTGTCGGCATCGGACGCCATGAGATGGCCGGTGCGACTTCTCAGAAGGTGGGCCCCGCAGATATGCCAACGTTGTGCAAACCGTCGGTGAGCGTGCCGGAAAATGTCATCACCATGGAAGACACCCTGAAATTCGCCGAAACGGCACACGCCGGAAAACCACAGCTTCCGCTGGTGCTTCGGCTGATCAGGAACACGGGCGTACAGAAACGTCACATCGTGCAGCCCATCGAAAAGACGCTCCGCCACCCCGGCTTCGAGGAGCGTAACCGCATCTTCGAGGCCGAGGCCAAGAAAAGGTGCCCCCCGGTCATCGGAGAGGCCCTGGCCAACGCCGGCCTGACGACAAAGGACATCGACGCGATCATCTTCGTGTCGTGCACCGGATTCATGATGCCGTCGATGACCGCATGGCTGATCAACAATCTGGGGTTCCGGACCAACACCCGGCAGATACCCATCGCGCAACTGGGCTGCGCGGCGGGCGGTGCCGCGATCAACCGTGCTCACGACTTCTGCACGGCCTACCCGGACAACAATGTCCTGATCGTCTCCTGCGAGCTGTGCTCACTGTGCTACCAGCCCGACGACGACGGGGTCGGCTCCCTGCTGTCCGACGGCCTGTTCGGTGACGCGGTCGCGGCAGCCGTGGTGCGCGGAAGCGGCGGCACCGGTGTGTCGCTGGAGCGCAACGCCTCGTACATCATCCCGAACACCGAGAACTGGATCTCGTACGCCGTACGCGCCACCGGCTTCCACTTCCAGTTGGACCGCCGGGTGCCCGGGACGATGGAGCCGCTCGCTCCGGTGCTGCGCGAACTCGCCGTGAACCACGGCTGGAACATCGCCAGTCTCGACTTCTACATCATCCACGCGGGCGGCCCGCGGATCCTGGCCGACCTGAGCAAGTTCCTCGGCGTCGACGAGGACATGTTCCGGCACAGCTGGGCGACCCTGACGGAGTACGGGAACATCGCCAGCGCCGTCGTGTTCGACGCGCTGCGCAGGCTGTTCGAGGAGGACACGATGACGCCGGGCGCCACCGGGGTGATCGCGGGTTTCGGCCCCGGCATCACCGCCGAGATGGCGATGGGAAGGTGGTCCACCGACGCACCGACGGCAGGCATGGACCGAGTGGCCCATGCCGTACTGGCATCCGCCGAGGAGGCACAGTGAACGACGACCGACCGAGGCCGGACCGGGTTCTGGAGATCGCCAACGGCTACTGGGCCACCGGTCTCCTCGGCGTGGCCGCGAGGCACTCGCTGTTCACCCGTCTCCAGGCCGGCGTGGACACGACGGGCCGGCTGGCCGCCGAGGCCGGGCTCTCCGAGCGGGGCGCGCAGACCCTGCTCGACGGGCTCGTCGGCCTGGGCCTGGTCGAGGTGCACGACGCCAGGTACCGCAACACCCCCGAGGCGGCCACGTTCCTGGTCGAGGGCGAGCGCACCGACCTCAGCGGCTACGCGAAACTCAAGCTGGCCGAGATGAGCAAACTGGTGTCCCTGCTCGATGTGTTCCGCGTCGGAGGGCCGTTGACGGACGCGATGGTGGAGGTGGCCGACAACCCGCACTGGGAGGAAGTGGTCCCCGCCATCGCCGCGCAGTCGGTTCCGGTGGCGAGGACCGCCGCGGACCTGCTGGGGCTGGCGGCGGCCGGGGAGATCTCGATCCTCGACCTGGGCGGTGGCTCGGGGATCTTCTCGTCCATCTGGCTCGAACTCAACCCCGCCGCCCGGTCCACGCAGCTCGACTGGGAACCGATCAACGCGATCGCCCGCCGGCTGCTGGCGGAGCGGTCCGTGGCCGACCGGTTCACCTGCGTCGACGGCGACCTCCACACCGTCGACTTCGGCACCGCGGCCTACGACATCGCCGTGTACTCCCACGTCGCGCACCAGGAGGGGCCGGAGGACAACGTGGCGATCCTCTCCAAGGTCCGGGGCGCTCTCAAGCCCGGAGCCACACTGGTCGTCTGCGACTACGTGGTGGACGACGACCGGGGTGGCCCGTCCTTCCCGCTCCTGTTCGCCTCGGAGATGCTGCTCAAGAGCAAGAAGGGCGGGACGTGGCGGCGGGCCGACTACCAGGCCTGGCTCTCCAAGGCGGGTTTCGAGGACATCTCCTTCCATCCCACCCCGTCGCCCGCCACACTGATTCTTGCCCGGTAGCGCATCACTCGCTGTTCCGGCGGGCCGGCTGTCGGCGCCGCATGGCAGGCTGGCACGGACGTCGATCACGGGGGGCGACCGTATGGAATTCCGGGTGCTTGGTTCGCTGTCGATCCAGGAGGACGGCGAGGAGCTGATCCACACCACCGGCAAGCCGCGACAGCTGCTGGCGCTGCTGCTGCTCAACGAGCCGCGCCGGGTGTCGACCGGCTCGCTGATCACCGAGTTGTGGGACGACACACCACCGCGGTGTGCCCTGGCCACCCTGCACACGCATATCTCCGCGCTGCGTACGGAGTTCGCCCGACGGCTCGACGTCACGCGCGACCTGGTCGCGCGGGATCTGATACAGACGCGCGGGGACGGCTATCAGATCGACCTCGGCAAGGCGTCCTTCGACGTGGGCGAGTTCCAGCGGCTGCGGCACCTGGCGCAGACCCTGCTCAACACCGACGATGTGCTCGGCGCCGGCCGGGTGTTCAGCGAGGCGCTCAGCATCTGGCGCGGCCCCGCTCTGCTGGACGTCGACCACGGCAGGCTGCTGCGTGCCGCGGTGGCGGAACTCGACCGGTCCCGGCTGGACACGCTGGCCCTGTTCTTCGGAACCCAGCTGGACATGAGCCGGCATCGCGAGATCCTGAGCGAGCTGGCCAGGCTCGTCGTACGGCATCCCCACCACGAGGCGCTGCACGCCCGGTTCATGGTCGCCCTGTACCGGTCGGGATACCGGACCCGGGCCCTGGAGGTCTTCGACGAGCTGCGCCGGAGCATGCACGACGAACTCGGTATAGCGCCGTCCGCGCGGATCACCAGGCTGCGGCACGTCATGCAGGTCGCGGACGCGGCGACCGTGGACGCCGCCAGTGGCTACGGACATGCCAGGGTCGCGTGAGCCCTTCAGAGGCTTCCGCTACGGGAGTTGCACCCGCACCTCTCCCGGCAACTGCAGCACCGGCATCCTGTCCAGCCCCGAGTCGGAGGTGAGTACCGCGTTGTAGTACTGGCGCAGTTTGGGAGACGGGTCCAGGCCGAACCCGCGGACCATGTTCTTGTGCAGCCGGTGAAACACCGCCAACGCGCTGGTGCGGTGGCCGGAGCGGTACAGCGCGATCATGAGCTGTGCGTGCAGGTCCTCGTGGAAGCGGTCGTGCGTCACCAGGTCGGTCAGCTCGGCGAGTATCTCCTGATGCCGCCCGAGCCTCAGGTCAAGCTCTATACGGTGGTTCAGCATCGTCGACCTCGACTGCTCGAGTCCCGCTGCCTCGGCTCGGATGTTCGGCCCCGGTTCGACGTCGGCCAGCGCCGCGCCGCGCCACAACGACAGTGCCTCACGAAAGTCCTGAACAGCCGTGACCAGATCTCCGTCGGCAATGGCCGCCGCGCCGGAGCGTTCCAATCGGTGAAAGGCCCGCAGGTCGAACCGGCTCAGGTCGCCGACGAACTCGTAGCCGCCGCGCGCGGTGCGCAACATCTCGCTGCTCACGGCGTCCATGCTCTGGCCGGTGATCTCGGCAAGGTTCTTGCGTAGTTGAAAAACGTAGAGTTGCACGGAGGCCCGCGCCGTTTTCGGTGCGTGGCCGCCCCACAGTTCTTCCGCCAAGGTGGCCATCGGCACGACGCGTGAGTGCTTGAGCAGGAGCAGGGCGAGAATCTGACGTGGCTTCCGCGCGCTGACCTTCATCTCGCGGTCGGCACAGGAGATGAGCAGCGGTCCAAGAAGCTGAACCTGCATTTCGTTTCCCCTCTCGGGACATGCGCAGGCGATGGGCACGTTCGCCGGGGGCGCGCGGCAGCGCGGCCTCCGCGCCGCAGCGTCGGGGCGCGGTCAGGCACCGTTGTTGACCTTTGATCGTGAGAGGCCCGCGAGCCGGCCCGGAAGCACCTGGACAGGGAGCGGGGCTTTGCCTCCCGCGGTTCGACATCCCGTCGGAAGACCGCGGAGGTCACGGAGATCGCGGAGATCTCAGACTGTGGTCCTCAAGGGCGGATGTCCCGGACATGGCTGGTTCGTGGCGAGGGACTGGCCGTGGGCGGCACATCGGCGCCCGCCGCGTCGCTGAGGCGAGCACGCGAACGCGGATGCCTCGCCTTTCCCCTTTTCATGTCCTCGGTGACGCAGTTCCCCGTTATGCATTGTGCCAATGTGGCATTCACTGCCGGGAAATGCAAGCGTGAATGGGGCCACTACGGGAGTGGCACAGGTGGCGGGAGCGCACCCAGGGAAATCGGACCTGTGAATTCCGTATTTTACGTGGGCGTCTTGCCCTGGCCTCGCGATACGCACACTTCACACACCCCGAAGATGTGCACTTCACGGCACGTTGCGTACTCGATGAAACATTTATCCCCGTCCGCCTTTATGCTTGAGTTGCGGTTTTGGTGCCGCGTCAGCCGCGGGCCGAGAGACGGATGGGCCACCGAGAATGGCGCGTCTTTACCTCGATTTTCCGTGACGTCCTGCCTGCGCACTGAGGCGGGAGGCTCATTGCATACGATCAGCCGTGGCCGCTTCGGCCGGGTGGGCGACGCCCGGGCCGGGCCGGCGCACCGAATTCAACAGCGCCGGTCTTTCAACACCTTGCCCGGCCGGAGATCTGGGCAGCGCTCCCCTCGACGGGCGCCAATGGAGTGAGGCGCCCGGCACCGGGCCCGGGGCGGTCCTGTCGCTCCAGTCGGCGGGGGATCCGGACCTGTCGTTCGCCGAGTGGGGACACGGATGTTGCTGTTGACGGGCGCCATGGGGTTTCCCGGTTCCCGCCTGTGCGCGGAGCTGCTGCACCGTACGGACAGGGACGTCGTCTGCGTCGTGCGGGCCGCATCCGCCAGAGAGGCGGAGGAGCGGGTGCGGGCGGCGCTGCGGGCCCAGGCTCCGCAGGTCGCCGCGTCGCGCCGATTGCGCTGTGTCGCCGGGGACATCGCCCGGCCCCGGCTCGGACTCGACACGGCCGCGCACGAGACGCTGTACCGCGCCGTGTCCGAGGTCCACCACTGCGGGGCGTCGGTGAACACAGGCCATGGATACGACGCCGCTCCGCCCCCGTCCGCCGACGACATGCGCTTGCCGTCCGAAGAGGACCCCCCTTGGACGCAGTGTCCCGGTGGTGGTCCGGCCTCGCCGACCTCCTGCGTGGGACGATCGGGCTGTGGTCTGTGTGGTTTCGGTACGCGAGGAGACCGCGTGGCGTGTTCTGGCCGCGCGACCTGGGCGGGTGTGAGCCGTGGCGCGTGAGCTGGTGCTCGGTGTCGACGCGGGACACACGGTGACCAAGGCCGTGCTGTTCGACGCCACCGGCCGGCCGGTGGCGCGGGGCAGCGGCATGCTTCCGCTGAGCACCCCTCGGCCCCACTGGGTCGAGCGGGACATGGACGACGTATGGCGGACGGCGCGGCAGGCCGTCGCCTCCTGTCTCGCCGAGGCGGGTCCGGACGCGGGCCGGGCCGTCGCCGCGGTCGGACTGGCCGCGCACGGCGACGGTCTGTACGCCGTCGACGAGCGGGGCCGGCCGGTACGGGCCGCGATCGTGGCGATGGACACGCGCGCCGAGCCGGTGCTGGAGGAGTGGCGGGACACTCCGGCCTGGTCGCGTGCCCTGGAGTTGTCGGGCACGGTGCCTTTCGCGGGTTCCCCGGCAGCCCTGCTGGCCTGGCTCGTCCGCCATGAGCCCGAGGTGGTTCAGGAGATCCGCTGGCTGCTGTCCTGCAAGGACTGGCTGCGGCTGAAGCTGACGGGCGCGGTGGCCACCGATCCCACGGACGCCAGCGCCTCGTTCACCGACATGCGGCGGGGCGGCTACTCGCCCGAACTGCTCGATCTGTACGGTCTCGGCGCGCTCTCCGGCCTGCTGCCGCCCGTGCTCGCGTGCGACGCGGTGAGCGGAACCGTCACCCCCGAGGCCGCGGCGCTCACCGGGCTCACCGCCGGCACCCCCGTCGTCACGGGGGCCCATGACGTCGACGCCGCCGCGCTCGGGATCGGCGCCACGGTGCCGGGCGAACTGTGCCTGATCGCCGGGTCGTTCAGCATCAACCAGGTGGTCGGCGAGCGGCCCGTCGTCGATCCGCGCTGGCAGGTCCGCCACTTCGTCCGCCCCGGACAGTGGATGACCATGTCCACCTCACCGGCGTCGGTGGCGAACCTGGAGTGGTTCCTGCGGGTCACGGGCAGCCCGGCCGAGCAGCGGGACGGCGTCCACGAGACGATCGGCCGCGAGGTCGAGGCGCACCTGGCCGGACCGTCCGAGGTGTTGTTCCACCCGTTCGTCTACGGCTCCCCGCATCCGCATCCCACCTCCGGGACGTTCCTCGGTCTGCGCGGCTGGCACGAGCGCGGCCATCTGCTGCGGGCCCTGATGGAGGGCGTCGTACTCAATCACCGCTGGCACGTCGACGCGCTCTGCTCGAAGCTGCCGATCACCGGGGCGGCCCGGCTGACCGGCGGCGCCGCGCACAGCGAGGTGTGGAGCCAGATGTTCGCCGACGCCCTGCGGCGGCCGGTCATGGTGACCGACGTGCGCGAGAGCGCCGCCCGGGGCGCGGCCCTGCTGGCCGCCACCGCTGTCGGACTCCTCGACGGCGTGACGGACCCGCGCGCCGGTGCCACCTTGCTCCGCCGCCACGAACCCCGCCCCGACCGGGTCGCCGTCCTCGACGAGGCGTACGAGGTGTACCGGGAGGCGCTGGGCGCCCTTGGACAGGTCTGGGCCCGCCTGGACGCGCCGGAGGCCTGAGGCCCGTCCGCCGGATCGTGCCGCGGAGGCGGGTTCCGGGGCTCCCACCTGCGCCGATGCGGCACCGCGGAGATCCGTCAGGAGCCCCCAACCGGCCTCCCGGCACCCTCCTGTCACCCCCGCCGAGACATCTTAACGATAAGTAACGAAAAGTTATCTCGCAAAATACGTTAACAACGGCGCAGTCTCCTGCTAATAATTCCGCCATCGAAACGCGCCCGACCCCCCAGGGACGCATCCCGCACGAGAGGTCCCCCGTCACATGCGATCGACCAGATACGCCCTCATAGCCGGCGCAGCCGCCACCGCCCTGCTCGCCACCGCCTGTTCCGGAGCCGGAGCCGGCGGGTCCTCGGACGGGGGCAAGAGCATCAACGTCCTGATGGTCGGCAACCCGCAGATGGAGGACATCGCGAAGCTGACCAAGGACAACTTCACCAAGGACACCGGGATCAAGGTCAACTTCACGATCCTTCCCGAGAACGAGCTGCGCGACAAAGTCACCCAGGACATCGCCACCCAGGCCGGTCAGTACGACGTCGCCACCATCGGCGCCTACGAGGTGCCCATCTGGGAGAAGAACGGCTGGCTGCACGACCTCGGGGCGTACGCCGACAAGGACACGAGCTTCGACAAGGCCGACCTGCTCAAGCCGATGGTCCAGTCGCTCACCGGCTCGGACGGCAAGCTCTACGCCCTGCCGTTCTACGGCGAGTCCTCGATGCTCATGTACAACAAGGACGTCATGAAGGCGAAGGGCATCACCGTGCCCGAGCACCCGACCTGGCAGCAGATCGCCGACATCGCGGCCAAGGTCGACGGCGCCGAGCCCGGGATGAAGGGCATCTGTCTGCGCGGGCTGGCCGGCTGGGGCGAGCTGGGGGCGCCGCTGACGTCCATGGTCAACACCTTCGGCGGCACCTGGTTCACCAAGGACTGGAAGGCGCAGGTCAACACCGGCGGCTTCAAGAAGGCCACCGAGTTCTACGTCAAGCTGGTCAAGGAGCACGGCGAGTCCGGCGCCCCGCAGGCCGGGTTCACCGAGTGCCTGAACGCGCTCAGCCAGAAGAAGGTCGCGATGTGGTACGACGCGACCAGCGCCGCCGGCTCCCTGGAGGACCCCGCCTCCAGCAAGATCGCGGGCAGCGTCGGCTACGCGTACGCGCCGACCGTCGAGACGGACAGCAGCGGCTGGCTGTGGGCCTGGTCGTGGGCCATGCCGAAGACCACGAAGAACGCCGACGCCGCCTCGCAGTTCATGCTGTGGGCGTCCAGCAAGAAGTACGAGAACCTCGTCGGTAACAAGCTCGGCTGGGCGCGTGTCCCGGCGGGCAAGCGGGCCAGCACGTACGAGATCCCGCAGTACAAGAAGGCCGCCGCCTCCTTCGGTGACATCACCCTGAAGTCCATCGAGGGCGCCGACCCGGCGAACCCGGGCGTCCAGCCCCGGCCGACCGTGGGCATCCAGTACGTGGCCATCCCCGAGTTCCAGGACCTCGGGACCAAGGTGACGCAGGAGATCTCGGCCGCCATCGCAGGCAAGACCAGCGTGGACAAGGCCCTCGACGACGGGCAGAAGCTCGCCGAGGACGTCGCCAAGACCTACCAGAAGTGACCTTCAGCGCCCGGCCGGCCCTGACACCGGCCGGGCGCCGCTTCCCCGAACCCCGGCCGTCACCGGCGGAGGAAAGTTCTCATGACCACGCTCACCGCACCCCCCAAGACAGCTCCCCCACCCGTCCGTTCCCGGAAGTCCCCGGGCTCGGCGGCCAAGTGGAAGCGGCGCGTCCCGCTGCTGCCCGCGCTGATCTTCACCATCGTCGTCACGCAGCTGCCCTTCGTGGCCACGCTGATCATCTCCACCTTCCAGTGGAACATCCTCAAGCCGGGCGAGCGCCACTTCGTGGGCCTGTCCAACTTCTCGTTCGTCTTCACCGACGAGCGGCTGCGCACGGCCGTCCTCAACACCGTCGTCCTCACCGCGTCGGTGGTGGTCATCAGCGTGATCCTCGGGCTCGGACTCGCGATGCTGCTCGACCGCCGGTTCGTGGGCCGGGGGCTGGCCCGCACGCTGCTCATCGCCCCGTTCCTGGTCATGCCGGTCGCGGCAGCGCTGCTGTGGAAGCACGCCATCTACAACCCCGACTACGGCCTGCTCAACGGCACCCTGAACGCCGTGTACCGGTTCTTCGGAGCGGACAACGGCCCCACGGTCGACTGGATCTCCTCCTACCCGATGCCCGCCGTCGTGGTGTCGCTGGTGTGGCAGTGGACGCCGTTCATGATGCTGATCCTGCTGGCCGGGCTCCAGGCGCAGCCCGGTGACGTGCTCGAAGCGGCCCGTATGGACGGGGCCTCCGCGCTCCAGACCTTCCGTCACATCACGCTGCCGCATCTGCGCCAGTACATCGAGCTGGGCGTCCTGCTCGGCACGATCTACGTCGTCCAGACCTTCGACGCGGTCTTCACCATCACCCAGGGCGGTCCGGGCTCCCAGACGACCAACCTGCCGTACGAGATCTACCTGACCATGTTCCGCAAGTACGAGTACGGCGAGGCAGCCGCCGCCGGTGTCGTCGTCGTGCTCGGCGCGTTCGTCATCGCGACCTTCGCGCTGCGCACCATCGCGTCGCTGTTCCGCGAGGAGACATCCCGATGACCCACGCAGCAGTCGCCGCCCCCGGCGGCAGGTTCCGGAAACTCCTCCGTGGGAAGGACGACCCCAGCTCCCCGCGCCTGTCGCCGCTGTGGACGTTCGTCGCCTGGCTGGCCACGCTGACGTTCTTCGCGCCGGTGGCGTGGATGGTGCTGACCTCCTTCCATCAGGAGGCCGACGCGGCGACCAACCCGCCGACCCCCTTCGCCCCGGTCACCTTCGACCAGTACAAGCTGCTGTTCAGCCGGGACATCACCCCCTTCCTTCTCAACTCGGCCATGGCCAGCATCCTTTCGACGGTGCTGGTGCTCGCCCTGGCGGTGCCGGCGGCGTACGCGCTGTCCATCAAGCCGGTCGAGAAGTGGACCGACGTGATGTTCTTCTTCCTGTCCACCAAGTTCCTCCCGGCCATCGCGGCCCTGCTGCCGGTGTACCTGATCGTCAAGGACGCCGGGATGCTGGACAACGTGTGGACGCTGGTCATCCTCTACACCGCCATGAACCTGCCGATCGCGGTGTGGATGATGCGCTCGTTCCTCGCCGAGGTCCCCAAGGAGATCCTGGAGGCCGCCGAGGTCGACGGCGCGGGCCTGCTCACTGTGCTGTGGCGGGTCGTCGCGCCGGTCGCCATGCCGGGACTCGCGGCCACCTCGCTGATCTGCTTCATCTTCAGCTGGAACGAGTTCATGTTCGCCGTGAACCTCACCGCGACCCAGGCGTCGACCGCGCCGGTGTTCCTGGTCGGTTTCATCACCAACGAGGGTCTGTTCCTGGCCCGGCTGTGCGCGGCGGCCACCCTGGTGTCGCTGCCGGTCCTCATCGCCGGATTCGCCGCCCAGGACAAGCTCGTGCGAGGTCTCTCCCTGGGAGCAGTCAAGTGAAGGCAGCCGTCATCACCCGGCCGGGCAGCGTCGAACTCGCCACCGTGGACGACCCCGCCCCCGGCCCGCGCGAGGTCGTCGTCGAGGTCGCGGCCACCGGAATCTGCGGCACCGATCTGCACATCCTCCAGGGGGAGTTCGCCCCGAAGCTGCCCGTCATTCCCGGCCACGAGTTCGCCGGGGAGGTCGTCGCGGTCGGCTCCGGCGTCACCGAACTCGCCATCGGGGCGCGGGTCGCGGTCGATCCGTCGCTGTACTGCTTCGAGTGCCACTACTGCCGCCTCGGCCACAACAACCTGTGCGAACGGTGGGCCGCCATCGGCGTCACCCACCCGGGCGCCGCCGCCGAGTTCACAGCAGCCCCCGTCGCCAACTGCACGGTCCTGCCCGACGGTGTGCGCACCGAGGACGCGGCTCTCGTCGAGCCGTTGTCCTGCGCCGTACGCGGTTACGACGTCCTGCGCAGCCGCCTCGCCTCCCGCGTGCTCGTCTACGGCGCCGGAACCATGGGCCTGATGATGCTCCAGCTCGCCAAGGCGACCGGCGCCGCGAGCGTCGACGTCGTCGACATCAACGCCGAACGCCTGGCCACGGCACGGCAGTTGGGCTGCTCCGGCAGTGCCGTCTCGGCCGACGAACTCGACCGGCCGCCGTACGGCTGGGATCTGGTCGTCGACGCCACCGGCAACGCGCGGGCCATCCAGGACGCGCTCGGCCGGGTCGGCAAGGGCGGTACCTACCTGCAGTTCGGGGTCGCCGACTACGCCACGCGGGCCACCATCGAGCCGTACCGGATCTACAACCAGGAGATCACGATCACCGGGTCGATGGCCGTCCTGCACAGCTTCGAACGCGCCGCCGATCTCTTCGCCACCGGTGTCATCGATCCGGGCGTCTTCATCAGCGACCGGCTCCCGCTGGCCGCGTTCCCGGACGCGATCGCCCGCTTCCAGGCCGGTGTCGGCCGCAAGATCCAGATCCAGCCCGGTCTCGCCTCCGCGTGAACACCCGAACCGAACGGACCCCCACCATGACCGAGCAGATCCGCCGCGTTCTCGTCCGCTCCCTCGACGACATCAGCATCGAGCACGTGCCCGCGCCCGTACCCGGGGACGACGAACTCCTCGTACGCACCACGGTCGTCGGTGTGTGCGGCTCCGACACGCACGCGGCGGCCGGGCACCATCCCTTCATCGACCTGCCCTACCGCCCCGGTCACGAGGCGGTCGGCGTCGTCGCCGCGGCGGGGACGGCGGCCGGGGACTTCGCGCCCGGCGAGCGGGTGATCATCGAGCCCAACCTGTACTGCGGCACCTGCCCCCAGTGCCGTTCCGGCCGCTACAACATCTGCCAGGAACTGAAGGTCTTCGGCTGCCAGACGCCCGGCGCGATGACCGACCTGTTCACCATCCCGGCCGGCCGCGTCCACCGTGTCCCGGACGGCATGACGGACATCGAGGCCGCCCTCGTCGAGCCGCTGGCCACCCCGGTGCACGCCGTGGCGAAGGCCGGTGACCTCACCGGCCGTACGGTCGTCGTGCTCGGCGCCGGGCCCATCGGGCTGCTCGTCCTCGCCGCCGCCCGGCACGCGGGCGCCGCGAGGATCGCCGTCACCGACCTGCTGGACGGCAAGCGGGAGCGGGCCCTGCGGCTCGGCGCCGACGCGGCCCTGCCCGCCGACGCCACCGACCTGGCCGAGCGGGCCCACGCGGCGCTCGGCGGACCGGCCGACGTGGTCTTCGACTGCGTGGCACGCGAGCAGTCGATGGCCCAGGCCATCGACCTGGTCGCCAAGGGCGGCACGGTCATCGTCGTCGGTGTCGGGGCCGCGGGGACCACCCCCGTCCGCCTCGACCTGGTCCAGGACCGGGAGATCCGTATCGAGGGCACCCTGATGTACACCGGTGACGACTACCGCACCGCGATGTCCCTGATCTCGTCCGGCGCCGTGGACACCGCCGAGATCGTCACCGCCACCTACCCGCTGGAGGACGCCGCCAAGGCGTTCGCCGCGTCCGTCGACCCCGAACAGGTCAAGGTGCTGGTCACCGTGGGAGGTGCCTAGGCCCGGAGGGCGGACGGACCCCGGCTCCCACCGGGCCGTGTGGGAAACTGCGAGATCGGAGCGACCGGGAAGGAGGGGCGCCGTGACCGCGCGTACCCGACTGTCACAGGCGGCCGTCGAGGAGCGGCGGCAGGCCGTGCTGCGGTATGTCGCCGAACACGACGAGACCCGTATCGACGACCTCGCCCGGCACTTCGACGTCAGTCTGATGACGATGCACCGGGACCTGGACGACCTCGCCGGGCGCCATCTGCTCCGCAAGGAGCGCGGGCGGGCCGTCGCCTTCCCCGCGCTCACCATGGAGACGGCCACCCGCTTCCGGGAGAACAGCGCCCTCGCGGCCAAGAACGCGCTGTGCGCGGCCGTCGCCGGCCGGATCAGGCCGGGCAGCACGGTGCTCATGGACGACTCGACGACCCTGTTCCCCCTGGTCCCGGCACTGGCCGAGCTGGACCAGCTGAACATCGTCACCAACTCCGTCGGCCTCGCGCAGCGCCTCGGTGCCGCGCCGGGCGTGAGTGTCACGTTGCTCGGCGGTCACTACCGCGGCGACTTCAACTCCTGCACCGGTCCCTCCGTCACCCGCGCCCTGTCCCTGATCCGGGCCGACCTCGCCCTGATGTCCGCCACGGCCGTCCTGGACGGCCGGCTCTTCCACCCCCTGAGCGACTACGTCGAGGTGAAGCTGGCCATGCTCGCCTCCGCCGATCAGGCGCTGCTCCTGGTGGACCACTCCAAGTTCGGCAAGACCGCCACGTACGCGTACGGCACCGTGGCCGACTACCACTCCGTCATCACCGACACCGGCACCCCCGAGGGGGAACTCACGGCCATGCGCGATCTCGGCGCACCCGTCGAGACGGTCGAACCCGAAGAGCCCGCCCTGTGATCCGCACCCTGTTCGAAACGCCGACCGCCTACCGCCCCAGTGACGCCGAGACGGCCGCGCCGGTGCCCCCGGTCGAGGCGGTGCTGTTCGACTTCAGCAACACCATTTTCCAGATGATCGACCTGGAGAAGTGGCTGCACCGGGTCGGCGCCGCCACGGGCCGTCTCGCCGTGCTGGACGCGCCGGGTGCGGTGGCGGAGATCTCCGACCAGTTGCGGGCCGCCTTCCGGCTGCCTTCCGTCGTCGCCCTCCAGGAGGGCCGGGATCTCTCCTGCGAACAGCACCGCCGTGCCATGTGGGGCTGGTGGGAGCGGGTGGACTTCCTGCGCGGCGCGGAGGAGGCGGCCTACCGGGAACTCACCGCCCCGGACGCCTGGGTCCCGTACCCCGACACCGAACCGGTGCTGCGTGCCCTGCGCGAGCGCGGGCTGCGCGTCGCCGTCGTGAGCGACTTCGCCTGGGATCTGCGCATCCACCTCGCCCATCACGGGCTGGACGATCTGATCGACACCTGTGTCGTCTCCTACGAGCAGGGCCGCGAGAAGCCCGATCCGCAGCTGTTCCTGAAGGCCTGTGCCGACCTGGGCGCCGATCCACGCGCCACCCTCATGGTCGGCGACAACCCGGTCCGTGACGGCGGTGCGGCGGCCTGCGGTCTGCGCACCTACATCCTCCCGGCCGAGCACCGCACCGGTGAACGCGGCCTGGCGGACGTGTTGCGGCTCGTGGACTGACGAGCAGGGGCGGCATCCGAAGGCGGGCCGATCACCGTCCTGGCAGGATGGCGGCATGGAACGTGTGCTTGGCATCGGTGGACACTTCATGCGGGCGGCCGACCCGGTGGCCCTGAGTGCGTGGTACCGCGACTGCCTGGGCCTGGACGCCGACGAGAACGGCCTGTGGCAGCAGGCGGCCGGGCCGACGGTCTTCGCGGCGTTCGAGGCGGACACCGACTACTTCGGGTCCCGCACCCAGCAGACCATGCTCAACTTCCGGGTCCGCGACCTGGACGCGATGCTCGCGCAACTGCGCGCCCAGGGAGCGGACGTGGCCGAGGAGACGCAGGACATGGCGGGTGTCGGCCGGTTCGGCTGGGTCACCGACCCCGAGGGCAACCGGGTCGAGCTGTGGCAGCCCGCCTGACCGCGTCCTCACGCGGGTGACGGTCGGCCCTCCAGGACGTGGGTGCCCGGGGCGCAGCTCTCCCGCAGTTCGGCGAGTTCGGCGGCGGGCAGACTCCGGGCGGAGCCCCGCCGACTGTGGTCGAGCAGGGCCGACCCTGCCTTCAGCCAGCTCGGCACAGGATCCACGCCGATGAACTCCGCCAGGCGGGTCAGCTCGCCGGCGGGGTGGTCCAGGAGGTCCTCGTAGGAGAGGGTGGCGCGCCGGTCGGCGGGGAGCCGGGTGAGGAACTCCGTTCCCTCGGTGACGAGTTGGGACCACAGGGCGCCGAAGGTCCGCAGGGGGATGTCACGGTCGCGTACGAGGGACGGGTCGAAGCGGTCGTCGAGCAGGGGTGCCAGGTCCGGGGGCAGCGCGCGGACGTGTTCGGGGGTCAGGTCGCCGAAGCTGTCGATACCGGAGCGGGTCTTGATCTCTCGGAGCAGGGAGATCGCTCGGTATCCGGGATGGCGGCTCATGGACAGGGCGCAGTCCGGGCCGTCGCGGAACATGTGCACGAACTTCGCCTCGGGGAAGGCCTCCCTCAGTCCTGGTGCCCAGCCGGTCGAGTAGCCCGAGCGTTCCACGACGGCGGTACGTCCGAACCGGGCGCAGAGCAGGTCGTACAGGGCCCGGTGCTGCTCGGCGGCGGTGCGCCGCGGCCACTGGACCACTGCTGCGCCGAGTTCGTCGAGGAGTGCGTCCGGGTCGTCGGTGAGGTGGGGCAGCACCATCAGGGAGAGTGCGGGGATGCCGACCGTGGTCTGCGCCGCGTATCTGCCGGGGCGGCTGGTGTGGAGGAACTCCGGCAGCGGCAGCCCGCTGCGGATCATCTGCTCGAAGTGCGGCGCGGGGCCGGAGAGCGCCTGCCAGAACTCCTCGCCGCCGACTTTGCCCCGGGGGAAGGACGCGTCGCCCACCGAGGCCATGAACTCGTTCAGACTCAGCACGTCCGGGTGGGAGTTGAGGATGCGGGACAGCGCCGTGGAGCCGCTGCGGCCCGTACCGAAGACGAAGGTCAGAGAACGCATGATCCCCTTTCGACTGGTGGATTTCGCGTGGTGGGCGGTGCGCGCTGTTCAACTCTTGAGGACCGCGCCGGCGCCGTCGTACATGCCCTCCTGGAGGAAGGCGTGCTGCGGTACGACCGAGACGTCGCGCAGCTGGCGCTGGAGGGGGCTGTCGTCGGCGACGGCGTCGATGCCGCCGAGCTGGTAGGCGGCCCGGACGACCTCGAAGGCGGTCCTGGCGAGGTGCGCGGAGGCCAGACGCAGCGTGCTCGCCTGATCGGCGGTGGCGGGGTCGCCCGCCCGGACCGTCGCCCACGCCTCCTCCGTGGCCTCGTAGAAGAAGGCGCGTGCGGAACGGAGTTGGGCCTCCGCCCGGCCGACCGCGATGCGGTAGGTGGCGCGTTCGGCGGGTTTGGGAGCGCCGGTCCAGCCGGACCGGCCGCCCTGCGCGATGACGTGGTCGAGGGCGGCGCGGGCGACACCGAGGCCGACGACTGCCAGGACCTGGGAGGCGTAGGGGACGGTCGGGTAGCGGTAGAGGGGTTCGTCGACGGTGGCGGCACTGCCACGGACGAACGTCCACTCCTCGGGTACGACGGCCCCGTCGACGACCAGATCGTGGCTGCCGGTGCCCCGCAGACCGATGACGTCCCAGTTCTCGGCGATCCGCACCCGGTCGGGTCGCAGTACGGCGGTGAGGGGCCGTCCGGCCTCGTCCGAACCGGCCTTGATGCCGACGCCGAGGACGTCCGCGCCCAGGCAGCCGCTGGCGAACCTCCACCGGCCCGAGACCCGGTAGCCGCCCTCGACACGCTCAGCCGGTTGTACGGGGAACAGGCCGCCCGCGAAGGCGACATCGGGTCCGTCGGCGTACAACTCGGCCTGGGTGTCGAGCGGTAGCGCGGCGAGGTAGACCAGGGCGGAGCCGAAGCCGGCGACCCAGCCGGCCGAGCCGTCGACGGCCGATATCCGCTCGATGATACGGAGGAACTCCGCGGGCGGAAGGGCGTCTCCCCCGAAGCGCCGCGGCGCGCTCGCCCGATAGATTCCCGCGTCCTTGAACACGGCGATCACATCGCGCGGAACGTGCCGTCTCTCCTCGAACTCGGCCCGCCGTTCCTCGACCACGGCCAGCACCCGGTCCAGCCGCGACCCCGAGGAATCCGGCGCCTGTGTCATGAGAACAATCCCCTCGCATCGCGCTGCCGGGACGCCGAGTGCGTCACCTGTTCGTCAACACGCGACTCGACCGCGTTCGGTGGAGCCCGATCAAGGGTTCGAGGGTGCAAACACCGCAAGGCACCACATCCGGATTCCCCGGACCCTCGTCCGCTCGGCGGTCTACCGTACAGACATGCCGCGCTGCCCGCCGCGGTCGGACGAGGAGGAATCCCGTGTCATCGCCCTGTGACCCCCAGTACGCTCCCGCCGGCGACGTGGGCGCGGCGCTCATGGTGGTCGACTCCCGGCTCAAAGCGATCCACGACGGCAGGACCGACACCGATCCGGAACAGCAGAAGCTGGTCGCCCAGTACGCCGCGACCTTGGGTCCCAAGGGAGTCGACGCACTGGTGGACGGTGCGTGCACTCTCATCTACATGTTCATGGAGTGGCTGAGGAAGACCCACGAGGACCACGACAAGGACGTCATCGAGTACGTCGTGCCCACCCTCGTGGCCACGATGCGCATGATGCCCAAGACCTTCCGTCCCGAGGTCATCCCCACCATGGCCGGCCTGGTCGTCGCCGCGGGCACCGGCCTGAGCCCCAACCTGTGGCGTGCGCAGTACGGGCGTTGGACCGACGCCGAGATGAATCCCCTGGAGGCCACGGTGGTCCTGGTCGCGGAGCACATCAACCGGATCGCCGACGACCACGACTTCGCCACCCGTCTGATCACCGACGCGCTGGCCAGGGCGGACGAGGACCAGGACTGACGTACGGCAGGTGCACGGGGCCGGCCGTGTCCGTTCAGGTGTGCCAGTGGTAGCGCCGTTCGGGGCGCCCCGTCTGTCCGTAGCGCAGTGTCACCACCGCCTGGCCCGTGACGCTGAGGTATTCGAGGTAGCGGCGTGCGCTGACGCGTGAGATGCCGACCCTGGTCGCGCACTCGGCGGCGGACAGGGTTCCGTCGGCCGTGCGCAGGGCTCGTTGGACGAGTTCCGCGGTCTCCACGCTCATGCCCTTCGGCAGTGTGGGCGTCACCGTCGGCGCCGCCACCCGTCCCAGTGCGCGGTCCACGTCGGCCTGTCCGCTGACCGTGGCGGCACGCAGGTTGCCGCGCCGGGCGCTGTAGCGTTCCAGCCGGTCCTTGAGGTCCTCGGCGTCGAAGGGCTTGAGGAGGTAGTCGACCACTCCCTGGCGTACGGCGCCCCGGACCGCCTCCGCCTCACGTGCGGCGCTGATCACCAGTACGTCGCAGTCCTGGGCCGCTGTCCGCAGCTTCGGGATGACGTCCAGGCCGAACATGTCGGGCAGGTACAGGTCGAGCAGCACCAGGTCGGGCTGGAGTTCGGCGGCGGCGGTGAGCGCCTGTTCCCCGCAGTTCGCCGATCCGACCACGCGGAAGCCGTCGACACCGTCGACGAACCCCCGGTGGATCCGCGCCACCATGAAGTCGTCCTCGACCACCAGGACATCGATCATCGGACTTCCTCCGTCTCCCGGTCGGTGAGCTGACCCACGGACATCTGGGCGGTGAACATGGCGCCGGGGTGGGTGTTGGCCACCGACACCTCTCCCCCTCTGCGGGTGCAGACCAGCCGGGTGAGCGCCAGGCCGATCCCCCGGTCGCCGCCCTGCGCGGCCTTGGTGGTGAAGCCCCGGGAGAACACCTCCTGTGCCAGCTCGGGGGCCACGCCCGGGCCCGAGTCACGCACCACGATCTCCACGCTGGACGCGTCCTGCCGCAGTTCGACCTCCACCCAGGCGTCGCCCGCGTGGTCCGGGGCCGCGGCGGCGTCGAGGGCGTTGTCGACGAGATTGCCGACCACCGTCGCCACGTCCGCGGAGTCCGTCGGCTCCAGCCGGTCCAGGGCCGTGAGTTCGGAGATCCGCAGCTGGACCCTGCGCTCCGCCGCGAGCGCGGACTTCGCCGTGAGCAGCGCGGCGACGGCATGGTCGCGGACCCGGCTGGTGAGGGTCAGGTCGAGCGACTCGCGATGTTTCCGCAGGGCGCGGACATACCGTACGACCTCGTCGTGCTCGCCGATCTGGATGAGCCCGGAGATGGTGTGCAACTGGTTGGAGAACTCGTGGGCCTGCGCGCGCAGCAGTTCGGTGCTGCTGCGGAACGAGCCCAACTCCCGTTCCAGTTGGGCCAGTTCGGTCCGGTCCCGGAGAGTCGTCACCGAGCCCAGTCGACGGCCGTCCTTGGTGACGTCCATCCGGTTCATCACCAGCACCCGGCCCCGGCGTACGACCACCTCGTCGCGCCGCTCACCGCCGTGCTCGGCGCCCTGCTCGCCGCCGGTTCCGGCCAGGACGTCGTACAGCCTGCCCTCGATCCCGAGGTCGGCCAGGCTCATCCCGACGCAGTCCTCGGGGAGGTCGAGCAGTCTGCGGCCGACCTCGTTGACCAGGGTGAGCCGTAGGTGCGGGTCGAGCGAGATCACGCCCTCGGCGATCCCGAACAGCATGGCCTCCCGGTGCTCGGCGAGGCCGGCGATCTCGCGTGGTTCCAGGCCGAAGGTCTGGCGCTTGATCCGGCGGGCCAGCAGCCAGGACCCGGCGACCCCGAGCACGCTCGCGATGCCGAGATAGGCGAGCAGATACGACGAGGCGCCGCTCAGCCGCTGCCAGACCGTCGGTGAGACGCGTCCGATCATGACCGTGCCGAGATGCTCGCCGACGTGCTCCCTGTCCTCGCCGAGCACGGGCACCTGGGCGACCAGCTCGCGGACCCCGTCCACCGGCAGCTCCCCCGACCAGCCGCGTGCCTGCGCGACGCTGGGCCCGTCGACCGGGAGCCGGGTTCCGACCAGGGTGGGGTTGGTGGAGGCGACGATCCTGCCGTGTTCGTCGGCGACCGTGACGGAGGTGACGTTCGACCGGACCAGTGTGGTCTGCAGCAGCGGTGCGAGGGTCTCACCGGGCGCGGGACGGACGAGCTGGGTGCGCAACAGTGGGTTTCCGGCCATCTCCTCGGCGAGGGCGGTGACCCGGCGGCCCTCGACCCGGTCGAACGTCGCCCGCGACTGCGCCAGCGACACCGCGGCGACCGCGAACAGCACCATCACCACGCCCGTGAGCTGCAATACCAGCAGCTCACCGGCGAGCGTGTGACGGCGTGACACAACGACCACTATGAACTCAACCTTCAATGGTCACACAAGGCAGACGGGGTGTCCCCCGAGCCGCACAATCATGGCGCCGGACTCGCCCAAGCGAAAGAGATGAGCCATGAGAACTCGCAGAGCCGCACTTCTCTCAGCTCTTGCCACTGTGTCGATGCTCGCCGTGAGCGCCTGCGGTGCCACCGCGGACAAGGAGGAGTCGGGAAGCGGGAGCACGGGTGACAAGCCCGTCACCGGTCTGCGGATCATGGTGCCCAACACCCCGGGCAGCGGGTACGACGTCACCGCCCGGACCGTCGCCCAGGTGATGCAGGACTCCAAGGTGGCGTCCGGGGCGCAGGTGTACAACCTGCCCGGGGCCGGCGGCACGGTGGGCCTCCAGCGCCTGGTGAACGAGAAGGGCAACGGCAAGCTCGCCATGCAGATGGGGCTGGGGGTCGTCGGTTCCTCGTACACCTCGAAGTCGGCGGCGACGCTCACCGACACCACACCGCTCGCGAAGCTGATCGAGGAGGCCGGCGCGATCGTCGTGTCGAAGGACTCCCCCTACAAGACGATCGACGACCTGGTCACCGCGTGGAAGAAGGACCCCAAGAAGGTCGCGGTGGGCGGCGGTTCGTCGCCGGGCGGCCCGGACCATCTGCTGCCGATGCAGTTGGCGAAGGCGGTCGGCATCGAGCCGAAGGACGTCAACTACGTCTCGTACGACGGTGGTGGTGAGCTGCTGCCCGCCATCCTCGGGAACAAGATCGCCTTCGGTGCGAGTGGGTTCGGCGAGTTCCTCGACCAGATCGAGGCCGGGCAGGTGCGGGTGCTCGCGGTGACCAGCGAGAAGCCGATCGACGCCGTCAAGGACGCCCCCACCCTCAAGGACTCGGGGATCGACCTGGTCTTCACCAACTGGCGCGGGATCGTGGCCCCGCCCGGGATCACCGACGCGCAGACGAAGACGTGGATCGACTCCCTGACCACGATGCACGACTCGACGCAGTGGAAGTCCGAGCTGACCAAGCGCGGCTGGACCGACGCGTTCGTCACCGGTGACGACTTCGGCTCCTTCCTGACGGAGCAGGACAAGTCCGTCGCCGACCTGCTGACCGAGCTCGGTCTGGCATGAGTTCCCAGGTCGACGAACGGAGCGTCGAGGACGCCCGTCCGCCGCAGGGCAAGGACCGCGCGCAGTACGGCATGTGCGCGTTCCTCGTCCTGGTGGGCATCGCCGTGATCGTGGACGGGCTCGGCATCCCGCACATCACCAGCAGCACCGACCCGGTGGGACCGCGCGCGGTGCCCGTGATCCTGGGCGCGCTGCTCCTGCTGGTCGCCGTGGCGTACGCGGTCGACGTGGCCCGGGGCGGCCACGGTGAGCCGGAGGCAGGCGAGGACGTCGACCTGTCGCAGGGCACGGACTGGCGCACGGTACTGCTGCTGATCGGCGCGTTCGTGGTGAACGCGGTGCTGATCGAACGGCTCGGCTGGGTGATCAGCGGCGCGCTGCTGTTCTGGGGAACGGCGTTCGCCCTCGGCAACCGGCACTACGTACGCAATCTGCTGATCGCGGTGACGATGTCGCTCACCACGTTCTACGCCTTCGCGATCGGGCTCGGTGTGAACCTCCCGGCCGGTGTGCTGCAAGGAATCCTCTGATGGACAACCTGAACAACCTGATGCAGGGCTTCGAGGACGTCGTCGCCCCGATGAACCTGCTGCTGGCACTCATCGGCGTCCTGGTCGGCACCGCGGTGGGGGTGCTGCCGGGCATCGGCCCGGCGATGACCGTGGCCCTGCTGCTGCCGATCACCTACGGCATGGAGCCGGTGCAGGCGTTCATCATGTTCGCCGGCATCTTCTACGGCGGGATGTACGGCGGTTCGACGACCTCGATCCTGCTGAACACCCCCGGGGAGTCGTCCTCGGTGGTGACGGCCATCGAGGGCAACAAGATGGCCAAGGCGGGCAGGGCGGCGCAGGCCCTCGCCACCGCCGCGATCGGTTCCTTCGTGGCGGGCACGATCGGCACCCTCCTGCTGGTCCTCGTCACCCCGGTCGTGGTGGACTTCGCGGTCAGCCTGGGCGCGCCGGACTACTTCGCCCTGATGCTGCTGTCCTTCATCGCGGTCACGTCCGTGCTGGGCGCGTCCCGCATCCGGGGGCTGATATCGCTGCTGCTGGGTCTGACGATCGGTCTGGTCGGCATCGACACGGTGTCCGGGCAGCAGCGGCTGACCCTGGGCGTGCCTCAACTGGCCGACGGGATCGACGTGGTGGTGGTCGCCGTCGGTATCTTCGCCGTCGGCGAGGCACTGTGGGTGGCCGCGCATCTGCGGCGCAGGCCCGTCGAGATCATCCCGGTCGGCAGGCCGTGGATGGGCAGGAAGGACTGGAAGCGGTCCTGGAAGCCCTGGCTGCGGGGTACGGCGTTCGGCTTCCCGTTCGGCGCGCTCCCGGCCGGCGGCGCCGAGATACCGACCTTCCTGTCGTACGCGACGGAGAAACGGCTGACCAAGCACCCGGAGGAGTTCGGCAAGGGCGCGATCGAGGGCGTGGCCGGTCCCGAGGCCGCGAACAACGCCTCGGCGGCGGGCACGCTGGTCCCGATGCTGGCCATCGGCCTCCCGACGAACGCGACGGCGGCGGTCATGCTGGCGGCCTTCCAGTCGTACGGCATCCAGCCCGGCCCGCTGCTGTTCGAGCGGGAGGCGAGCCTGGTCTGGGTGCTGATCGCCAGCCTGTTCATCGGCAACCTGATGCTGCTCCTGCTGAATCTGCCGCTCGCGCCGGCCTGGGCGAAACTGCTGCAGATCCCGCGCCCCTATCTCTACGCGGGGATCCTGTTCTTCGCGTCGATGGGCGCGTACGCCGTCAACGCCCAGCCCCTGGACCTGTTCCTGCTGCTGACGCTGGGGCTGCTGGGCTTCGCGATGCGCCGGTTCGGACTGCCGGTGCTGCCCCTGATCATCGGCGCCATCCTCGGCCCCCGGGCCGAACTCCAGGGCCGGCGCTCACTTCAGCTGTCGGGCGGCGAACTGTCGGGGCTGATCGGCGGACCGGTGTCGTACGCGGTGTACGCGGTGATCGTGCTGGTGCTCGGCTGGCCGCTGGTGCGGCGATTCGTCGTACGCCCCCGTACGTCCCCCGCGTGAGCGAAGTGCCTGAGAGTGCCTGAGAGGAAGAGCAGACATGACCGTACTGGTCGGATACGTACCCTCACCCGAGGGTGAGGCCGCGCTACGGGCGGGGATCGACGAGGCCCGGCTGCGCGGCGAGAAGCTGCTGGTGGTGAACACCTCGCGCGGGGACGCCTATGTGGACCCGCGGTTCGCGCAGGAGCCGGATCTGGCGCATGTGCGGGAGGATCTCGCCGCGCTGGGCATCGAGTTCGACATCCGCCAGGTGCTGGGCGGGGGCGATGCCGCCGAGGAGATCGTCGAACTGGCGGAGAAGCTGGACGTGTCCCTCGTGGTGATCGGCCTGCGGCGCCGGAGCGCGGTCGGCAAACTGATCACGGGCTCGGCCGCGCAGCAGATCCTGCTGGGCACCGACTGCCCGGTCCTCGCCGTGAAGGCGGCGGTGTAGCCATGGTGTTCAGGACATTCGGCTGGTCGTTCGCCGTCACGGTGGCCGGCCTGGTCTTCGCCGCGTGGCAGTGGGGCTGGGAGGCGTTCGGGATCGTCCTGATCCTGTCGGTCCTGGAGATCTCGCTGTCCTTCGACAACGCGGTCGTCAACGCCGGAATCCTGAAGAAGATGAACGCCTTCTGGCAGAGGCTCTTCCTCACGGTCGGCATTCTGATCGCGGTGTTCGGTATGCGGCTGGTCTTCCCGGTCGTGATCGTCGCCATCAGCGCGAAGGTGGGTCCCGTCGAGGCGGTCGAACTCGCCATCGACAACCCCGGGCGGTACGAGGACCTCGTCACCGACGCCCACCCGGCGATCGCCGCCTTCGGTGGCATGTTCCTGCTGATGATCTTCCTCGACTTCGTCTTCGAGGACCGCGACATCAAGTGGCTGGGCTGGCTGGAGCGCCCGTTGGCCAGGCTCGGCAGGGTCGACATGCTGTCGGTCTGCGTCGCGCTGATCGTGCTGCTGGTCTCGGCGACGACCGTCGCCACCCACGCGCACATCAGCACGGGCCATGCGGACAAGTCGGCCACGGTGCTGCTCTCCGGAGTCGCCGGTCTGATCACGTACATGGTCGTCGGCGGTCTCTCCGGATACTTCGAGGACAGACTCGAGGACGACGAGGAACACGAACACGAGGAGAACAAGGAGAAGAAAGAGGAGGAGAAGGAAGAGGAGGAAACGGCCAGGGACGAAGGCAGGCCGGTCTCGGTGGCCGCCCTCGCCGGCAAGGCTGCCTTCTTCCTCTTCCTCTACCTCGAAGTCCTGGACGCGTCCTTCTCCTTCGACGGTGTGATCGGCGCCTTCGCCATCACCAACCACATCTTCTGGATGGCGCTCGGCCTGGGCATCGGCGCGATGTACGTCCGCTCCCTCACCGTCTACCTGGTCCGCCAGGGCACCCTCGACGACTACGTCTACCTGGAGCACGGCGCCCACTACGCGATCGGCGCCCTCGCCACGATCCTGCTGATCACCATCCAGTACGAGATCAGCGAGATCATCACCGGCCTGGTCGGCGTCATCCTGATCGCGGCCTCGTTCCTGTCGTCGGTACGCCGTAACCGGGCTGTCGGCAGGGTCCGCGAACACCGAGGAGACAGCTGAATCAGTGCCGTGTTGCGGGCTCTCGTACCCGGTGCGACGGTGGACAAAAGGGCGTTGCCGAGACAACGGCCCGGCAGCGGCAGCTCTGCAGGCGACGGCTCACGCGTCGTCACGCGACCAGACCGCGCCCCCACTCCCTGAAGCCTGGCACCGCGTGCGTCCGCGCGCGTCCACTGACCGGCGGGGAAGCGCACAGAAAGCGGGAAATTCAATGGCGAACGGACCTATGGACAGGCGCGCCTTCGGCGAACAGCCGGACCGGCCCAACGGCTCCCTCGCGGGCCAGGGATCGGAGTACACCGGTCGGTACATCGTCCTGCTCGACCCGAACAACCAGGAGAGCGGACTGAACGCACTGCGTTCCGCCGCCGACATCGCGCCCGTGGAGCGCGTCCGGGGAACCGAGACCACCAACGTCGCCGAACTCCTCGAAAACCCCGGTGTCTCCGTGCACTTCGAACAACTCAGCGCCGCCGTCGTCGAAGTACGACGCGACCGGCGCCACGCACTGGTGACCACGGCCGAGGCCGAGCCCTCGATCATCGCGGCGGAGCCGGAGCGCATGGTCTACGCCTCGGTGATCGGTACGGCCCAGCAGCCGATGACCGAGTTCTTCCCGGCCTACCGCAGTGACGAGGAAGTGGTCGAACGCCACACCAAGGCGGCCATGGCCGCTGCCCAGGGCCCGGCCTGGGACGAGCAGAAGTGGGCCTGGGGCCTCCAGGCGATCCGGGCCAACCTGACCAGGCTGACCGGACGCGGCGTGAAGATCGCCGTACTCGACACCGGTGTGGCCACCAGCCACCCCGACCTGGTCGGGCGCATCGAGGAGACGGCCTCCTTCGTGCTCGGCGAGACCGTCGAGGACGGCCACGGCCACGGCACACACTGCATCGGCACCGCCGCCGGCCCGGCCAGCCCCCAGCAGGGGCCCCGCTACGGCGTGGCGACCGAGGCCCGGATCCTCGCGGCGAAGGTGCTCAGCAACGCGGGCAGCGGAACCGACGGCCAGATCCTGGCGGGCATGGACTGGGCGGTCACGCGCGGCGCGCGGGTGATCTCCATGTCGCTCGGCGCTCGCGTCCGGCCGGGAGAACTCTTCCCCCAGACGTACGAGAAGCTGGCCCAGATCGCGCTCGAACGCGGAACGGTGATCGTCGCCGCCGCGGGCAACGAAAGCGGACGGCCCCAGCGCATCGAACCCGTCGGCCGGCCCGCCAACTGCCCCTCCATCCTCGCGGTGGGCTCGCTGGACAAGTCGCTCACGACGTCGTTCTTCTCCTGCGGCGGCATCAACGGCCAGGGCGGCGAGGTCAACATCGCCGCGCCCGGCAGGGACGTGCACTCGGCCGCGCCCGGCGGCGGGTACGACACGATGTCGGGCACCAGCATGGCCACGCCGCACGTCGCGGGTGTCCTCGCGCTGCTCGCCGAGGCCAACCCCAACGCCACGGCGGCCAGCCTCAAGGCCAGTCTCCTGTCCGGCGCGTTCCCGCTGCCACAGCCCGTCAGGGACGTCGGCGCGGGTCTGCTCCAGGCCCCGTGAGCGAGTCCTCGCGGTCCGCGTCGGTCGGGGTAATCCTCGCGGTCGACCCCGACCGGTTCGCGGAGGTGGCCGAGGCCGCACGACGGTCCGGGCTGGCCGTCACAGGTGAGCAGCCGCTGCTCGGCACGCTGTCCGGAACCATCGCCGAGCACCGGATCCCGGCTCTCGAGGCGGTCGTCGGCGTCGAATCCGTGGACCGCGACCGCGCCGTCCAGCTCCCTCCGCCCGACTCCCCGATCCAGTAGGTCGCAGCGGACGCCCCGGGCCCGAGCCCGGGGCCCGAGCGGGCCTGGGAGAGCAGCAGGGCCGGGTCGGTGAGATGGACGTAGGAGACCTCGGTCTCGGTCAGGGGGCGCCCGGTGGCGCGGTCCTCG